>JACQTH010000121.1 GCA_016210935.1 Acidobacteriota bacterium
GCGTCGGCCGTGAGTTCGGCCGCGGCCTGGTGAAGGCCATCTACGAATGGCGGAAGACCTTCGACATGGTCGAGGACTTCATTCGACTGTCCGACGGCCAGACGACGATCGTTCGCGACGGCGCCAGCTTCGGCACGTTCAACAACGTGGTCTTCGAGAACGCCGACCACGAACGTGAGTACCAGGCGCTGATTCTGCAGAGCAACTACCGCGTCACCGATCGGCTGACGGGCGGCGGCAGCTACACGCTGCAGATTCGCAATCACGGGAACTTCACCGGCGAGGGCACGAACACGCCGGGCGCGGTGTCGATCTTCGGCGATTATCCGGAGATCTTCGATCCGTCGCTCGATCGGGTGTTCCCGGAAGGGCGCCTGCCGACGTTCCAGCGACACAAGCTGCGCATCTATGGCATCGTGACGCAGGATCTCGGCGCGTTCGGATCCGTTGATGTCGCGCCGATCTGGCGCGCCAGTTCAGGCCAGGTGTTCAGCTTTGCCGCCGCCGGCTTCCCGATTACGGCGATCGAGCTGGCCCGCAACCCCGGGTATCCGGTGAACGACATCAACCCGTCGTTCGCGCGCACGATCTTCTTCGGCGAGCGCGGCGCCGGTAGGTTCAAGGGGTACGGCGTGCTGGATCTGTCGGCGACCTACTCGATCCCGGTCTGGAGGTCCGCACGGCCGTGGCTGAAGGTCGACCTCTTCAACGTGCTCGGCAATGACAAGCTGATCGCGTGGGATACGACGGTCACGGCTGATCTGGCCAGCCCGCGCGACGCCAACGGCATCCCGACAGGCTTCGTCCAGGGGCCCCGGTTCGGGCAGGCCACCTCGGATGCGCACTTCATCCAGCCGTTCCCCGGTCAGGACGGCGGACGGGCGTTCCGGATGGCGTTCGGGGTGAGGTTCTAAACCGTACTGGCACCAACGGCCGGCGCGCGCACCGCGGCGCGCGTCCGGCCCCACTGCCGGCCCGCGGCGGTGAGGATCACGACCACGCACCCGAGCATCAGGATCGTCAGCGCGCTGTTCACGTAACCTTGGACTCTGACGTCCGGATCAAGGCCGATGGCCATCGGCCAGAAATTGTCACGCACGCTGAGGACGCCGGCCCAGATCGTGGTCGTCGCGACAAACCCCATGGGCACGATCGTCACCCACGCCACGTTTGCGCGGCCTGCGTTCACCAGGACAATGGTGCCAATCGCCAGCGCGACGGTCGCCAGGAGCTGGTTCGCGATGCCGAACATGGGCCAGATCGTGTCGATGCTGCCCGCGTAGATGAAATAGCTCCAACAGAACACGACCAGGAACGTGGCCGTGGCCGCCGCCGGGAGCGACTCGGGACGCCCCATCGGCGCGTAGAAGCGGCCCGCGAACTCCTGGAGAATGAATCGCGCCACGCGGGTGCCGGCATCGATGGTCGTCAGGATGAAGAGCGCCTCGAACATGATGGCGAAGTGGTACCAATACGACATCAGGCCCCGCATGCCCGGCAGGGCCGAGAAGATCTCCGCCATCCCGACCGCCAGGGACACCGCGCCGCCGGGACGACCCGCGACGTTTTCGCCGACTTGTGCGGAGAGGATGCCGAGATTGACTTCCGGCATCCCGAGCGTCGCGAACCGATCAGAGGCCACGTTGATCGCGAAATAGTCTCCGGGGTGGAGCGCGGACGCGGCGATGAGGGCGGTGACGCCGACCACGCCCTCGATCAGCATCGCCCCGTAGGCGATCGGACGGATGTCGGATTCGCGATTGACCATCTTCGGCGTCGTGCCCGATCCGATCAGGGCGTGGAACCCGGAAATCGCGCCGCACGCAATCGTGATGAAGACGAAGGGGAACACTTTGCCGGGGATGATGGGGCCGCCGCCGGAGGCGAACTGCGAGACCGGCGGCATGTGGAGCGTCGGCGCGACCACGAGCACGCCCAGGATCAGAAACGCGATGGTGCCGATCTTCATGAACGCCGACAGGTAATCCCGTGGCGCCAGCAGCAGCCACACCGGCAGCACCGAGGCCGCAAAGCCGTAAAGGGCCAGGGCCACCACGAGCTGGTCCTTGCCCAGGACAAACCAGCGGCCCCACTCCGCCTCGGCAACGCCTCGCCCTCCCACAACGGCCAGGATGAGGGCCGCCACGCCTGCCACGGTGGCGCTCCTGATCGCGCCGGGGTTCCAGCGGTACATGTAGAAACCCATCAGGATGGCGATCGGGATGGTCGACGCGATGGTGAAGGTGCCCCACGCGCTGTCGCGGAGCGCGTTCACCACCGCGAGGCCGAGGCCGGCGAGCGCAATCACGATGATGAAGAGGATCGCGATCGCCGTCGTCAGGCCGGCGACCGGCCCGATCTCCTCGCGCGCAATCTCGGCCAGCGATTGGCCACCGCGGCGCGTCGACGCCCACAGCACGACGAAGTCGTGGACCGCGCCGCCCAGGCACACGCCGATGACCAGCCACAGCACGCCGGGGAGGAACCCGAACTGGGCGGCCAGCACCGGCCCGATCAGCGGCCCCGCGCCCGTGATCGCCGCGAAGTGATGGCCGAAGAGCACCCACCGGCTGAGCGGATAGTAGTTCTGGCCGTCGTACCGGCTGTGCGCCGGGGTGACGCGGGTGTCGTCGAGCACGGCGACCCGCGCGGCGAGAAACGCGCTGTAGTAGCGATACGCGATCGCCACCAGACACAGCGCCGGGACGAGGACGAAGACCGCGTTCATCCTGCACAGCTATAGCGCGGATGCCCGCCCGGCGCTGTCAAATGATGTCTCTGGAATGTCTCCGAAATGTCACGGTGACGAAGCGCCGCCGCCACCAATCGAGAGGTTACACGACGAGCTGATAGCCGCTGCCATGGACGGTGACGAGATAGCGGGGATCGTGGGGTTTGGGCTCGAGGTGCAGGCGAAGCTTGGCCACGAAATTGTCCACGGTGCGGGTCACCACGACCTGGCTGTAGCCCCACACGTCGCGCAGGAGCTGCTCGCGGCTCACGACCTCGCCGCGGTGCGCCAGCAGGTAGCGCAACAGCTCGAACTCGCGCGTGGACAGCTCCACGCGGTGGCCGCGGCGGGTCACGAGCCGGTTTCGCACGTTGACGCGCACGTCGCCGAACACGACTTCCTCCCGGCCGCCGGCCTGCCCGCCGTCACGGCGGAGCTGCGCGCGCACGCGCGCCAGCAGCTCGCGCACACTGAACGGCTTCGTCACGTAATCATCGGCGCCCACGTCCAGCCCGATGACGCGGTCGGCTTCCGCCGACCGCGCGGTGAGCATGATGATGGGCACGTGCAGGCCGCGCGCCCGCACCTCGCGGCACAGCTCCAGGCCGCTCATGCGCGGCAGCATCAGGTCGAGGATCATGACCGAGAACGATCGCCGCTCGATCTCCATCAGCGCGTCTTCGGCGGTCTCGGTCGTCGTGACCGCGTAGTCCTCGAATTCCAGGTTCTCGGCGAGCAGGAACCGCATCCGCGGCTCGTCCTCGACCACGAGTACCGCCGGTCGGGCACCCCCATGCCCCGATTTCATATGACTCCCTTTGGCCCGCCAGCCACGCTCGCCTGCGCGGGCGGAGCCTGGTCCGGCTCTGGCGTGGCTTCCGCCTTCCGCCTTCGCGTGAAGCTTCGCCGGACCGCCGTCGCCTGGGCGGAGGCAGTCAGGCGGAAGATCGTCCGGCGCAAGAGTGAAGTCGCCGGAATCCAGGCGGACGCGACACGTCCCCAGCCCGATCGCCCGCGCTCCGCCATCGCCCGTGCGGGCGTCTCGACCCCCTGCAGCAGCGGCAGCCGGATGCGAAACGTGCTGCCCGCACCCGGCGTGCTCTCCACCTCGATGCGGCCGCGCTGCGCGCTCACCAGC
>JACQTH010000122.1 GCA_016210935.1 Acidobacteriota bacterium
GCAGGACACGATCGCAGAGGGCCGATTCTTGACGCAGTCGGTGGAGCCCAGCGAGGTCTTCACCCGGGACGAGCTCAGCGAGGAGCAGCGGCTGTTCGGGCAGACCGCCGCGGAGTTCATGCGGCAGGAAGTGCTGCCGCACCAGGCGCGGCTCGATGCGCACGACTGGAATCTCACCCGCGACCTCCTGAAGAAGGCGGCCGAACTGGATCTGCTGCGGCTCGAGATCCCGCCTGCGTACGGCGGACTGGGTCTCGACTTGATCAGCGCGGCCTACGTGGGCGAGCAGATCGCCATCTATCCCGGATTCGGCGGGTCGATTGGCGCGCACACCTCGATTGGGACGCTTCCGATCGTCTACTTCGGCAACGAGGATCAGAAAGCGCGATACCTCCCGCGCCTCTCGAACGCCGAGTTGATCGGCGCCTATGCGCTCACCGAGCCGCAGGCCGGCTCGGACGCGCTGGCGGCGCGGACCGACGCCCGGCTTACGCCCGACGGCCGCCACTATGTGCTCAACGGCCAGAAGGCCTGGATCACGAACGGCGGCTTCGCCGATCTCTTCACGATCTTCGCGAAAGTCGACGGGGAAAAGTTCACCGCGTTTCTCGTCGAGCGCAGGATGGGTGTGCGGAGCGGACCTGATGAGAAGAAGCTGGGCCTGGACGGGTCCTCGACGACGGCCTTGATGCTCGACGAGGTCAAGGTGCCGGTCGAGAACGTGCTCGGAACGATCGGCGAAGGGCACAAGGTCGCGTTCAACATCCTGAACCTCGGGCGCGTGAAGCTTGGCGCGCGGAACATCGCCGGGGCCAGGCAGGCGCTCGACCGCGCGACGGCCTATTCGAAGGAGCGGCGCCAGTTCGGCCGCGCGATCTGCGAGTTCGGGCTGGTGAAGCAGAAGCTGGCGGAAATGGCGATCCGGTGCTTCGTCGGCGAGGCGATGGTCTACCGGACGCTCGGCGACGTCGACCGCGCGCTGGAACTGGTCGATCGATCCGACGGCACGCGCGTCCTGAAGACGATCGAAGCGTTCGCGGTCGAGTGCTCGATCAACAAGGTCTGGACGAGCGAGGCTCTTGCGTACGCGGTCGATGAAGCGGTGCAGGTGTATGGCGGCAACGGCTACTCGCGCGAGTTTCCGGTGGAATGCGCCTATCGGGACGCGCGCATCACGCGGATTTACGAGGGGACGAACGAGATCAACCGGCTGATCATCCCGACGAGGCTTCTCAAGTTCGCTGCGCCGCTCTTCACCCGCGACCGGGCGGCGCACGCGCTGCTGGAGAAGGACTCCGGACCCTCGCCGGGGCCGCTGAGCGCCGAGCGCGGGCTGCTCGGTCGCGCCAAGCGTCTGGCACTGGCGACGCTCGGATTGGCGGCCGCGAGTTTTGGCGACGACCTGAAGCACGAGCAGGAGGTGCTCGGCCACGCCGCAGACATCCTGATGGAGATCTATGCGATCGAGAGCGTGCTGGCGCGCGCCGGCAAGCTGGCCGGCGGCCGCGACGACACACGGGCCGCCATGGGCATCGACATCGCGCGCGTCTTCACAGCCGACGCCGTCGATCGGATCGCCCACTCCGTGCGGCCGGTGCTCGGCGCGCTCGCCGCTCGCGGCGCGGCGGCATCGCTCGGGGATGCGGTGTCGCAGTTCTCTTCGTGGCTTCCGCCTTCACCCTTCGACGATGCTCAGAGTGCCCCGAGCGTCAGTCGAGGGGCAGGCGGAAGGTGCGCGTTCGACACGATCGCGGCGCGCCGCCGCATCGCCGAGGAAGTGATCCGGGTGGGACGATATCCGTTTTAGTCAGAACTGGGCGGTGGGCAGTGGGCCGTAGAGGCCGCGCTGCCGCGCGGGTCGGCATCAAAAACGCACTGCCAACTGCACACTGCCAACTGCCAACTGCTTTATGGCCCCAGGCGCTCTCTACGCCCTCGTCGTGCTGTTCCTGATCAACCTGATGAACTTCTTCGACCGCCAGATCATCGGCGGCGTTGGCGAAGCGATTCGCCGCGAATGGGGCCTCAACGACACGATGCTGGGAGCCCTCGGTACGGCTTTCACGCTCCTGTACGCCTTCGTCGGGGTCCCCTTCGGCCGGCTCGCTGACAAGAAGGTTCGCAAGCACATCCTCGCCGGCGGCGTCTTCGCCTGGTCGGCCTTGACGGCATTGTCCGGGGCGGCACGCAACTTCTCGCAGCTCTTCATCGTGCGCCTCGGCGTCGGAGTGGGCGAGGCGACCTGCTCGCCGGCCGCGACGTCCCTCATCGGCGATCTGTTTCCACAAACCATGAGGGCGCGCGCGATGGCGGTCTTCATGCTGGGTCTGCCGATCGGGCTTGGAATCAGCTCCTATGTCGGCGCCTTGATCGCGCAGGCCTGGGGCTGGCGGTCGGCCTTCTTCATCGCGGGCATCCCCGGAGTGTTGTGCGCGCTCGCCGCGCTCGCGATTCGTGAACCGCGCCGCGGCATGGTCGAAGAGCATCTGGTCGGTACGCGGCAGCGAACGGGATCGCCGTACCTCCTCGTCCTTTCGATTCCAACGGTGTGGTGGGTCATTGCGTCAGGAGCGCTTCACAACTTCAACATGTACGCGCTCGGCGCGTTCCTGTCGCCGTTTCTCATCCGTTTTCATCACGTGAGCCTGAGCGAGGCCGGCCTGCTCGTCATGTTCGTCTTCGGCTTCTCCGGCATCGTCGGGCTCGTTGGCGGTGGAATGGCGGCCGACGCGCTGTATCGCCGCCGCGTGGACGGCCGCCTGCTGGTGGCCACGATCGCCATCGTGATCTCCACACCGCTGATGTACCTGGCGCTCGGGCAGGCGGAGGGCGACGTGTGGGGTTTCTCGCTGCTCATGGGCGGCGGCATCGGCATCATGTACGCGTACTATTCGACGGTGTATGCGACCTTGCAGGATGTGGTGGAGCCGGCCCTGCGCGGCACGGCCATGGCGCTCTACTTCTGTGCCATGTACTTGCTTGGCGCCTCACTCGGCCCGCTTGGCACAGGCGTTCTGAGTGACTACTTCACATTCAAGGCCGCCGCCGCGGCTGGCGTAGCGACCGAGCGCGGGGTTCCCGAGCTGCTGTTCGATCTGCTTCCCACCATGGTCGGCCGTTCCAAGCTTGGCACGACCCCCGTCGTTGAGCCATTTCGTGCGGCCGGGCTCCAGTCCGCAATGTACGTGATTCCGTTGCTGTCGGGAGCGCTGGCGCTGGTGCTGTTCGCGGCGTCACGCACAGTAAAGAAGGATGTGGAAAAGCTGCAGGCCTGGATGCGCGCCGAGGTCGTGCGCTGAGCTGAGCGGCCGTTGGCGAGCGGGCGGCGGACCGCCGTAACCCCTTGCCTGCCCGCCGAAGCGCCACGCGCGAAGGCCGGGCGAAGGCGGTTTAAGGTCGGCTTGCCAACGGACACGGCATCACAGTTGAAAGCGGAACTCGACGTGCCCATGGTCGGTCTGGTGCTCCGGCGCGCTCGCGAGCGCGAGGGGCTGACGCTCGAGGAGCTGTCCAGGCGGACCAAGATCAAGGTTCGGCTGCTCGAAGCGATCGAAGAGAACGACTTTGCCCGCCTGCCCGGGGGGATTTTCACGCGTGGGTTTCTCCGAAACTACGCCCGCGAAGTGGCGCTCGACCCCGAATCGGTGGTGAGCCGCTACCTGGCTCAAGCGGAGCCTCGCGAGCTCTTTTCTCCCCTCAGCGTTGAAACCGACACTGAACCTGAGCCGGCGCCCGAGAACTCCGCTCAGCACGCGTGGCTTCCTTCCTTCCCTTTCGAGCTGTTGAAGCGTCAGGGAGGTGGGCTCGGCCGGGCCGCTGAGGCAGACGCCGCCGGAGGTCACGAAGTTTCTACCTGGCCTGTGGCAAATCGATACAGATCTCTGAGCCTCGTTGCGGGAGTGTTCACGCTGGTCGGACTCAGCCTGGTGTTCGGCATGTGGCGGCGATCTGACGCGCCGCCTGTCACCCAGGTCAGCGCCGCAGCTACGGCGGATGTGCCGTTGCCAGTCGGGACCGTGGGATTGGGAGATGTAGAACTGAGTGCGGTGGTGTCGGGCCTGAAAGTCGATCTGACGCCTCGCGCCCCCTGCTGGATTGCGGCCACTGCGGACGGGAAACCCGCGTTGGCGCGACTGATGAGCGCGCAGGATCCGTACAGGATCGAAGCGCAGGAGGAGGTGACGCTTCGAATCGGCGATCCGGCCGCCCTGGCGTTTGCCGTCAATGGGGTGCCGGGGCGACCGCTGGGGGAACCCGGGATGCCGGTGACGGTCCGGATTACGAGGCAGAACTACCGGGATTTCGTGATGCGGCGGTAGAAAGTCGGTAGTCTGAAGTCTGAGGTCAGAAGTCCGGTCGACTAGCCGTGCTTTGCGCGGCCAGAATGTGTACGAAACGGTCACATTCTGGCGCTCACCAAGCACGGCTAGCCCCCGCGTAGCGGGGCTATTGATTAA
>JACQTH010000120.1 GCA_016210935.1 Acidobacteriota bacterium
GGTCATGACCCTCTTCGAGGGCGACATGTTTCAGCCGACGCGCCCGGTCACCGGTGCCGAAGCGATCGCCATCATCCAGCGGTTGAGAGAGATCAGTAGACAATAGGGTGCCTGGGGTGCCCAGGGTGCCTGAAGTGCCGGAAGTGCCTGAAGTGCGTGCCCGCTTTACATGTCTTGGGACCCCAGGCACTCGAGGCACCCAAGCACTCTAGGCATTCCAGGCACTCTAGGCACCTCAGGCACTCTACTTTCCACTTCGATGACTGTCCTCACGACCGCGAATCAGCTGACGCTCCTGCGCGTGCTGCTGATTCCCGCCTTCGTGATCCTCGTGGTCTACGGCTATCTGGGCTGGGCCCTCATCGTTCTCATCGTCGCGGGTCTGACCGACGCGCTCGATGGGCTGATCGCGCGGCGCACGGGGCAGAAGACGAATCTCGGCGCCTGGCTCGATCCAATGGCCGACAAGCTTCTGCTCGTCACCACGTTCGTCGTCCTGACCCTGCCCGGCCTGGGACTGCGAAACCGCCTGCCCGTCTGGCTCACCGTGTTGATCATCAGCCGCGATGTGCTGATTGTGCTGACGGTCGCGATCGTGAATCTCGCAGTTGGCCCCCGCACGTTCCGGCCGTCGATGTACGGCAAGACCGCGACGGCGCTGTACGTCGTTACATGTCTCGTGACGCTCTACTTCAACTATCTGCAGCAGGCGTCCTGGGTTATCGATCTGTGCGTGTATGGATCGCTCGCCATCACCCTCGTGTCGGGGGTTGACTATACGGTTCGGGTGGCGAAAATGATCAATGAGTAGGAAACTCTTGGGGTTCGGGATTCGGTGGTCAGTGCGTCTTTCGAATCCCGAATCCCAAATCCCGACTCCCGGGTCGGTGACAATCAGTGGGCTCAAGTCGCTGCCGGTTTGGTCCGGAAATACTCGATTGTGTGCGTCAGCCCTTCCTCCAGGCTGACCTTTGGCTCCCAACCGAGAAGCGCCCGCGCCCGTGTGATATCGGGCTGGCGGACCTTCGGGTCGTCGGTCGGCAGAGGCCGATAGACGAGCCGGCTGCGCGAGCTCGTCATCCTGACGATGGTCTTCGCGATCTCTTCAATCGTCATCTCGTGAGGGTTGCCGATGTTGATCGGGTCGTTGGTCGGCGCGTGCATCAGCCGGACGACGCCGTCGACCAGGTCGCTGATGTAGCAGAAGCTGCGCGTCTGCCGGCCGTCGCCGAAGATCGTGATGTCCTCGGCGCGGAGCGCCTGTGAGATGAAGGTCGGCACGGCGCGCCCGTCGTTGACGCGCATCCGGGGGCCGTACGTGTTGAAAATCCTCACGATCTTCGTATCCAGCCCGTGATAGCGGTGATACGCGACCGTCATCGCCTCGGCGAATCGCTTCGCCTCGTCGTACACGCCTCGGGGGCCGATCGGATTCACATTGCCCCAGTAGGTTTCCTTCTGCGGATGCTCGAGCGGATCTCCATAGACCTCTGACGTCGACGCCAGCACGAACTTCGCGCGTTTCGCCTTCGCGAGCCCCAGCGCCTTGTGCGTGCCGAGCGCGCCGACCTTCAGCGTGGGAATGGGCAGTTCCAGATAGTCGATGGGGCTTGCGGGGCTGGCCCAGTGCAGGACGAAGTCGACCGGGCCGTCGATGTAGATGTAGTTCGTGACGTCGTGCTTGATGAAGGTGAAGTCGCGATTCACCAGATGCGCGATGTTCTGGACGTCGCCGGTCAGCAGATTGTCGATCCCGATGACCGTGTAGTCGAGGTCGAGGAGCCGCTCGGCCAGGTGGGATCCGATGAACCCGGCCGCGCCGGTGATGACCACGCGTGGTTTCATGAAATCTGGCGATTGGGCGATTGGGCGATTTATTGTTGAATTGGCATGCGATTCACTCAATAAATCGCCAGATCGCCAAATCGCCGAATCGCCAAATGACATTTAATAAGCTCTCTGGAAAAACCCCCGGATGAGGGTCAGCCACAGGATCTTGAAGTCGAGGCCGAGCGACCAGTTCTCGATGTAATAGAGGTCGTACTCGATCCGCTTCTCGATCGAGGTGTTGCCGCGCCAGCCGTTGA
>JACQTH010000102.1 GCA_016210935.1 Acidobacteriota bacterium
CGAGACCCGTGGGAGATTCTGAAGATGACGCCGGGAGTGGTGATGACCGGCATCAACGTCGGGGGCAACAGGTCGGGGCAGCAGCTGGGCTATGCGGCGCACGGCGGCGGCCAGGGGAACTCGATGTGGAACCTCGACGGCGCACAGACGACCGACATGGCGGCGACCGGCGCGTCCGCGGTTTACTACGATTTCGACTCGTTCGAGGAAATTCAAATCACCACCGGCGGCAGCGACGCGTCGATCCAGACCGGTGGCGTCAACATCAACCTGATCACCAAGAGCGGCAGCAACCGTTTCAAGGGCTCGGGCCGGTATTTTCTCATCGACGACAAGATGCAGGCCCAGAACGTCACGCGCACGCTCTTCGACCAGGGCGCCGAATCCGGCAACCCGATCCAGAACATCAAGGATTACGGTGCCGAGGTCGGCGGCCCAATCGTCAAGGACAAGCTCTGGTTCTGGGGCGCGTACGGCAAGCAGGACATCAAGGTCGGCATTCTGGGGTTCTTCAACCCGACGGCGCAGTGCACGGGGAGCAGCCGGCCCAGCACGTTCGACCAGCTTGACGCGATCGAGGCGTGCCTGGCGACCGACCTGACGGTGCTCGAGAATTACAACGCGAAGCTGCAGTTCCAGCCGGTCTCGTCGCACAAGTTCTCGTTCCTTTACAACTACGCGGACAAAGTCCGCAACGCGCGCGGCGCCGGACCGCTCAATCCGCCCGAGACGACCTTCCGCCAGACCGGGCCGGTGGGCACGTACAAGGGCACCCATAACTGGATCCTCAGCGACCGGCTGGCCCTCGAGTCGGCGGTCACGTACGTGGGCGGCGGGTTCCTGCTCAACTTCCACGAGGACGCGCTGGCGGACGTCCAGCGGAAGTTCAACATCACGACGAGCCTGAACAGCCGCTCCGGGTCGCGCAGCGGCCCGTTCGACCGACCGATGACCGAGGCCCGGACGGACGCGAACTACTTCGCCTCGAACCTCCTCGGAGGCGACCACTCGATCAGGTTCGGCGTGCGCTGGAAGGACTCGCCATTCGACAGCGGCTCGCACATCGGCGGCTTTGCGACCGCACGATTCCGGACCCTCGCGACGGGCCAGGAAGTGCCGTCGGAGGCGGACCTTCATCGCGACGCGGCGACGAGCACGGGGATGCGGGTGGCTTCAGGTTACGTGTCCGACTCGTACAGTCGGGGACGCGTCCGCCTCACGTTGGGCCTTCGCTTCGACTATCAGGACGATGAGGCCAAACCGTCCACCGTGCCGGCCAACACGCTCATCCCGACGCTGCTCCCGGGCGTGAACTTCCCCGGGGCCGACTCAGGCGTGACCTACCAGGATTGGTCGCCGCGACTGAGCCTGACGTACGACCTGTTTGGCACGGGCAAGACGGTCGCGAAGGCGAGCTACGCGCGCTACTTCGGCCAGGGCATCTTCACGGCCGGCACACTCAACCCGGTTGGGGCCGTCACCCTGCGTTACACGTGGACCGACACGAACCGTGACGAGTTCGTTCAAGCCAACGAGCTGGGCGCGCTGCGCCAGATTATCGGCAATTACAATCCCGCGGCCCCCGGGTCGCCGACGACGCAGAACACGGTCGATCCGGATCTGAAGAACGATCGGACCGAAGAGGCGATCGTCAGCATCGACCACGAGCTGGCGCCGCAGTTCGGCGTCGGCATCGCCTATATCTATCGACGGTACGACCAGTTCAACCGGACGGACCGTGTCGGCGTGTCGGCGGCCGATTTCGTGCCGGTCACCTACGTCGAGAGGGATGCGCGGTTCGCCTCGCGCACGCCGTCAGTCACCTACTTCCAGCTTCGCCCGGGCCTGACGTGGCCGACCGTGCTCCGGCGCCAAGAGGATCCGTTCTACCGCAGGTATCACGGGATCGAGCTGACGGCCCGCAAGCGCATGAGCCGCAACTGGACGCTCAACAGCAGCCTGACCCTGAACCGTGCGCTCCAGTACTTCCCGGAGGGGAGCTTCGACGACCCGACCAACGTGCAGTTTCAGCACGGTGAGCCCGGCAGCCCATCTGATACGCGGTGGCTGTTCAAGGCGGGCGGCGGCTACGCCTTCCCATGGGCCATCAATGCGTCGGCGTACGTCAACGGCCGCGACGGGTTCCTCCGCAACGAGACGGTCCAGTCGCCGAGCCGTCCCGGCGGGCTGGGCCGGGTCAACGTCATGTTCGAGCCTCAGGGCGTCAAC
>JACQTH010000103.1 GCA_016210935.1 Acidobacteriota bacterium
GGCACACCCCGCTCGGCGTTTCGAGTCGTTCTCTGAGGGTCACCGAATCGAAGGCGAACTCCACTTCGAGGCGCCGCACGTCCCGACACTGCCCGCCTGACAGATCGACAGAGTAGTGGCGAACGCCGTTGGACAGGACGTACCAGCTCTGCAGGTCCGAGGCGAACAGCCGATCGCCGCCCGGTCCGAAACCGGTCACTTTCGCCGCCCGCGGGATCACGCGCACGTTTCCCAGGTTGCGCAGGTCGAACTCCAGCAGGCCGCTCTTCAATCCCACGCCCGAGAGATCGACGGAAGATTTCGGCGTCGCAGGCCGAAGGAAGATAGGCACCCCCATCCGCGTCAGCACTTTCACTTCGGAGGCCGCGGCGCCCGGCGCGGCCTGCGCCGACGGCAGCTCCTCGACGAAGATCCGGTACGACTTTTCGATCGGCCCGACCGGCGTCGCGGCGCCGATTCTGACTCGCCGCTCCTGCTTCGGGCCGATGGAAAACAGCGTAGGGAAGAAGACGATGTCCTCGGTCGGCGCCAGGTCCATCTCGCCGTTCGGCTTCTGGTTCCAGGCGAAGACCGACAGCTGAAACCGAAGCGTTTCGTTGCTCTCGTTCCGGACGGTCAGCAGCGCGGACGTCGTTCGGCTCGAGAGCTCGATGATGGTCGGGTTGACGGTGAAGCTGCTCCCAAAAACAACATCGGCCTGGCAGATGACCGCCAGGCCGACCAGCATCCGGGAAACGGCGCGCAGCGCCTTTGGCATCCTAGAAGTTTACCGTGGCGACGACTGTATCGGAGTAGCTGCCCGCAGGAACATCCTGGCCGGCGGCCACCCGGCCGTTCACGGTGAAGCTGCGCGCCGCTTTTGAAGGGGCTGCCGCGGGCGTATAGGCGTTGCCCGCCGACAGCAGACCCCACACGGTCGTGAATCCGTCCGGCTGGTAGAGCTCATAGTTGAGATAGTTGGTGCCGGAATCCTTCATGCGGCGCTGGCTGCCCGAGGCATTGGCGCCGAGTCCGAGCTCGATCGTCGTGTTCGCGCCCTTGGTGCACGCGATCGTCACGGTCCCTGTCGAATCCAGCGCTGTCGAGGCGTGCGTCACCACGGGGTCGTAGCTGCCGAAGGCGATCGCCGCCGTGGAGATCGTGCAGTTGTTCGCCACGGTGGCACTTACGTTCAAGGTCGCCTGCGCGCTGCCGGCGTCGGTCCCTGCGGCCATCAGCGCCAGCATTCCCGCGACGGTCAGCGCGGCCCCGAGGCTCTTCATCATGCGGCGAGTTTCCATGATCCTTCTTTCCTCCTCAAGACTTTCACGGGCCATGCCTGCGCGCCGTTACCGGGAACTGCGCGTAACTTCTTGAATCTGCGCATCCGTGCCCCACGGACTGTCCGATGCGCTGGTGCCTGCTTTAACGGCACGCGGTGACGCTACACGCTGCGTTTCCAGCCACTGTTCGAGGTCGCTCTCGCGAATCCGCCACTGCCGGCCCACGCGCGTGGCCGGAAGTTCCCCGCTGCGAATCAGCCGATACACCGTCCGAGCGTTGACCCTGAGATAGCGAAGCACCTCCCCAAGCGTCAAAAACGGAGAGGTGTTGGTGTCGTGATTGGGGGTCTCGAAGAGCATGACTGTCCGTCAAAAGCCATTATCGGCACGTCATTCAGAGGACATTACTGGACAGTTTATGACTCTGCAGTATTCTGGCCGGCGCTTTGTTCATCTGCGCGAGGATGTGAGTCAGTGTGCAGTGGAGCAGTGGGCTATCGGCAGGTGACGTGGCTACGGTGAAGGTATCTGGTGGTTTCCGCCGTCAGGCGGCAGAACTTCCGGCTAAAGCCGGAAGCCACGAGGAGAAAACTACGGGCTGAAGCCGGAAGCCACGATGGAAGACTAAACGCCGACGTGTTCGCCGAGGGCCCTCGCGGCGGCGGCGAGGATTCGAGGGACTCGAAACGGTTTGGTCAGATACCCATTGACGCCGAGGTTGATGGCTTCGATGGCCGCCGCCTCGGTGGAATACCCCGTCACAATAATAATGGGCATGGAGGGGTTGGAGCGGCGGACTTCACGAATCACGGTCAATCCGTCGACCCCGGGCATCTTCAAGTCGGTAATCAGGAGGTCGTATTCGCCGGATCGAAGCCGCTCGAGCGCGGAACTCCCGTCGTTGGCGACATCGACGTCGTATTCGGCCAGCGCCAGCGTCTTGGAGAGGACTTCGCGTATGCTGGCTTCATCGTCTACGACGAGAATGCGCGGGCGGGCCTTGTTGCGGGGTTGACGGTCGGCCACGCCCGCCTGGGGCAGACGAGGCGCACGGTGCCGTTCGAGCCAGGCGTCGATGTCACGCTTCCGGAAGCGCCACTGGCGTCCGACCCGGACGGCCGGTATTTTTCCGGCCTTGATAAGGCGATAGACAGTACGGAGGTTTACCTGGAGGTACTCCAAAACCTCGTCCGTTGTCAGGAAACCCTCTTCTACCAAGGCTTTGTCCTGTTGAGTTTGTCGTCTTCTGGTCACTTTATCATCAGTGTGTCGCATTCCGTACGTTGGATTGCACACTTTTACGTCCACGGGATGACAGAATCGCGCTGCCGGTGCATAGGTGGACCATACGTTAGGCGGGTGGGATCGGCTGGGGCGGGTGGGCATGTAGCGGAGGCGAGTTAGGTGGGTAGTGAGGACGGAGACGGCCAATCCGGGGACCGCAACGTCTAAGTCCATGCAGGCAGTCTGCTCATCCCGTTTGATGCCCCTGAACGACGAAGAGCTCGTCACTCGTGCGCTTGCAGGTGAGACCGAGAGTTTCAACGAGCTCATGACGCGATGGGAACGTCCGATCTACACGTTGGCCTATCGGGTGATCGGCCGCGAGGAGGATGCGCGCGACGTGTGTCAGGAGGCGTTCCTCCGTGCGTACCGTGGCCTGGCCGGGTTCCGCGGGCAGGCCAAGTTCTCCTCGTGGCTCTATCGCATCACCTTGAATTTGTGCCGCGACTGGATTCGCCGCGAACGGCGGACGCCGGTGGTCGGAACGCCTGAAGGTGTCGACCTGGTCGAGCTGGCCGGTAGCCACGGCCCGGTGGAAACGATCGAAGACCGGGTCGCTCGCCGCGATCTCGGACGGGCGGTTGCGCGCGCGCTGCAACAGCTGCCTGACGAACAGCGTGTGGCGATTGTGTTGAAGGAATACCACGGGATGACTTTTCAGGAGATTGCCGACCTGGTGGGCTGCCCGCTGAGCACCGTGAAGACGCGGCTGTACCAGGGTCTGGCGGTGTTGCGAAAGCATCTCGAGCGGAGCGGTGTGGAAACCGGATCCGCGAACAGATTGAGCAAAACGGCTCGTGTCGCGGTGGCGCAAGGTTTAGGCCGGTCGGACGAAACGGGTCGAATTCGCCTGGGTTGTGCGGATGCGCACCTTGCGCCCGCGCAGGACTGAAGGGGCCAAGGAACGATCACATGACGACGCAAAGCAAGTGCAACGAACGCGAAGCGCTGGTGGCGCTGGTCTACGACGATTGCGACGCGGCGGAGCGTCAGCGTCTGGAGACGCATGTCACGACCTGTGCCGCGTGCGCTCAGGAGGTCGAAGAGCTTCGGGCGGCTCACGTCGCGATGGCGGCATGGACGATGCCGGAACCTGACGCGCCGATCGTCGATCGGCTCGGCTCCGACGTTCGCCCATGGCGGCTCGTCGAGCCCGAGAAGGAGGAGTCGGGCCCGGCCGGTCGTGGACCGCGTCGCGTGTTCTCGACGCGCTGGATGCAGGTCGCCGCGGCCGTGATCGTGCTCGGCGTGACCGCGGCGATGGCGAATGTCGAGGTCGAATTTGGGTCCGGTGGCGTCGTGGTGCGGACCGGCTGGAAGCGATCGCCAGCCGACGCTGGCAGGACGGCGCAAACCGTCGCGGCAGGCCAGCCGTCCTCCTCGGGAGGATCAGGCTCCAGCCTGGTCAGGAGCGAATCGCCGTGGCGGGCGGATCTGGCGGGCCTGGAGCGCCGGCTGCGTACCGAATTCAGCGCACAAGCGATGGCCGACGCATCAGCCAGGAATCCTGCAGCGTCGAACCGGCAGGGCACGCAGACCCCGCAGACCCCGCAGACCC
>JACQTH010000104.1 GCA_016210935.1 Acidobacteriota bacterium
AAGGGGATCTATGTCAGCACCGTCAACTCACTGCCCGTGCTGCAGGCTGCCGAACAGGCCGGACGCCTGCAGAACCTCACGATTGTCACGACGGATCTATTCCCGGAGCTCGTGGAATGGATTCGCGCCGGGAACGTGGCGGCCACCATCTATCAGCGACCGCAGACGCAGGGCCGCCTAGCGCTGCAGGCGCTGTATCAGTACCTGCTGGATGGAACGTTCCCGCAGCCGCGGATTGCTGTGGCGCCCCACGTGGTGATGCGCTCGAACCTCAGTCTGTTCCTCGACAGGCTGCCCGTTACCTGACCTTCCGACCCTACCTACCCTGCCCGCCCAATCTTCCGCCTAAAGGCGGAAGCCACGAGTCATAGCCCCAGTCGCCCCACCTGCCCCGTCTTCCGCCTGAAGGAAGCCACGAGTCATTTCCCTACCTGCCCCACCTGCCCACTTGCCCTACGGGGCCCCACCTGCCCTACCTGACTTTCCATTCCTGGACACCGATCGACCACTGCGGCTGGGCGGTCACTTCGATCCGCAGCCCCGTGGTCGTGACCGGCGCGAACGTCACTTTGTTGTAGCGATCTTTCTCGACACCGAACGGATCGCCGGTCGTCACCGGCTGCCAGCTCTCGCCATCACGATAGAAGAGCCGCCAGGATGCCGGTACGCGCACCTGGCCTCGTCCAGTGTCGTCGAACCAATAGATCTCCACTTCCGAGACGCGCGCCGGCCTCTCGAAGGTGTATTCCACCCATTCCGTGGTGCCGCGCCGCGGCCACCAGTCGAAATACGATGACGGGTCATCAGACGATCTGGGATCGTCGCCATCGTTGATCGCTCTGGGATTCCGTCTCGCGGGCGAGGTCGTCACGGTCGCCGTGGTCGCAACCGTCGGCCACGGCGTCGGCCGCGCGACGGCGTCGGTCGTGGCCAGCCACACGATCATCTGCCCCCGCCCGCGATTGGCCCACATCGCGTACGGAATGGCCAGGAAACCCTGCTCAGTCTTTGTCACTGAACCGTTGGCGTTATATGCCAACCCGTACGCGCGTCCCCTGATGACCTGGACGCCATTGAGAAGATCCGCCCGGAATTCGCTTGTGAGCGGCGAATCATTCGGCAGGACGATGTTCCGCACTTTGCCGTTCGGATTGTCTGGCCATTCGGCCGCATAGACGATGGGGCCCCGCTGCAGCGCGATGCGGCCACGATCCGCTTCCACCGCGTCGTGCGCCACCACGCGGCGCACCGGCATCGGAAGGGCGAGATCGATGACATCGCCTCTTCGCCAGGCACGCGTGATCGTCGCGTAGCCCCTGTCGAGCGCGAGCGCCACCGGCTGTCCGTTGACTTTGAGGTCGACGCGCGCGTCCGGCTGATCCACGAACCGGTACAGATCGCTGGGGACGGCCTCGCCACGCGCCCATCCCGGAATCCGCAGCTTGATCGCGAAGGTACGTGCCCGGTCCGGAGACACCGAGATCCTCACGGACCCTTCCCACGGATATCGCGTCTGCTGAACGAGCTTCACGCGGCGGTTCCGCTCGGTCTCGATATCGGCACCGCCGGCCGCGTACAGGTTGATGTACAGCGTGTCGCCCTGACGCGCGTACACGTAACCGGGCACCGATGCAAGAAAGCGCGTGATGTTGCCGGGACAGCACGCGACGCCGAACCACGGGCTGCGCTCGTGCTGGCCGTTGGACTCCAGCGGGTTCGGATAGAAGAACCGCTTGCCGTCGAGCGAGACGCCGGAGATGAGGCCGTTGTAAAGCGTGCGCTCCATCACGTCGATGTACTTCGCGTCGCCGTGGAGCAGGAAGAGGCGATGGTTCCAGAAGTCCATTCCGACCGAGGCGCAGGTTTCGTTGTACGCCGTCATGTTCGGCAGCTCGTAGTGGCGGCCGAAGGCTTCTCCCGCGCCCGCGGCGCCGATGCCGCCGGTGAGATAGAGCTTCTTGCCGACGGTGTTCTCCCAGATGGTGTCGATGGCTTTCACGTACGCGGCGTCACCGGTGAGCGCCGCGACATCCGCCATTCCCGAATACATGTACGTGGCCCGCACGGCGTGGCCGACCGGTTCCGTCTGCTCGATCACCCGTTGTTGGGCCTGGTTGTAGGTGAGCCCGCGCGGGTTTGTCTTCTCGCCAGGATTCGGGCCGCGCTCGTCGAGCAGGAACTTTGCCAGCGACAGGTAGCGTTCGTCGCCGGTGACGCGATAGAGCTTGGCGAGCCCCATCTCGGTGATCTGGTGGCCGGGCCAGATCGACTGCTTCCCGGGGCCGAACGTGTCGACGAGGAGATTCGCGCTCTTGAGGGCGATGTCGAGCAGCGTGCGCTTGCCGGTCGCCTGGTAGTGCGCGGCGGCCGCTTCATAAAGGTGACCGAGGTTGTAGAGCTCGTGACTGTCATCGCGCTCCAGCTCCCATCGCGCCTTTCCCGCCCACGGATGGGGACTCTGGGGATTGATGGTGCG
>JACQTH010000148.1 GCA_016210935.1 Acidobacteriota bacterium
ATGGCGCAGGGCGTCCTGAGCTTGCCGAAGGACGGAAAACGCGCGGGACGGCCACTCCCGGCCGCCTAACCGCAAGCGTCGCGCCGACAGCGTTCGCTCCGCAAACGCCGCTCCGTACAGGCAGACCACGAGCTGCGAGGCGATCGGCGCTCCTGCTCGCGGATTCCCTCAGCCGCCCGCGCGTTTTCAGATCGTCGATGGTTTGATCGGCGTGGCTCGAGCGCATCGCGACGCAAGCCGCTTACATTACCCTGTCTACCTACCCGCCTCACCAGCCCTGCCTGCCTTACCAGCCCCACGCGCCGTTCAGAGCGGCCGAATCTTGATATTTCGGAACCATATTGGATTGCCGTGATCCTGCAAGCCGATATGTCCCTTCTTCGCGCGGCCGTACCCCGGATGCTCCTTGAACTTGCTCGCTTTGACGAGTGCCTCCCATTCCGGGCTCCAGAGCTCGTACTCCAGCAGCTTTACGCCGTTCATCCAGTGCTCGACGTGCGCGCCTTTGGCGACGATCCGGACCTCATTCCATTCACCGATCGGCTTCGTGACGTCGCGAACCGGGGCATGCAGCGCGTAGTTCGATCCGGCGGAGGTGGCTGAGTTCTTGCCGTCCCGGTGGCCGCCGTTGTCGAGGATCTGCATCTCCGGGGCGCTCCAGTAAATGGCCTCGCTGTCCTCGACGCCCCGGTAGAAGATGCCGCTGTTGCCGCCCTTCTCGATCTTCCAGTCGAGCCGCAGCTCGAAGTCACCGAACTCTTCGATGGTCAGCAGATCGCCGCCGCGTCCGACGCGCGTCAGCAGGCCGTCGACGGCCGTCCAGCCGTCCGGCGCCATCTCGGATTTGAACCCGCGCCAGCCGGCGGTCGACTGGCCGTCGAAGAGCAGCTTCCACCCCGCCGCCTTTTCCTCGTCGGTGAGCGTGTTGAGCGTCTGGGCGCCGGTCGTCCAGGCGCTCGCCAACGCCGCGATAGCCCAGACCATTACGAATCGAGCGCCTGCCGACAGAACTCGAGACATCGTCTGACCTCCTCAACGGTGTCGCCGCCCTTGTATTCGTATTCGATGTTGGCGGGGATCGTCCATTTCTGATCACGCAGCAGGCGCAGCACCGCCACAATCGGCGTGTCGCCCTGTCCGAACGGCACGTTCTCGCCCTGATTGCGCTTCCGGTCCTTGATATGGAGCGACAGGACGCGCGCGTGATGGGCGCGCAGAAATTCCACGGCGTCGAAATCCGCCGCGGTAAAGTGCCCGATGTCCAGGTTGATCGCGATGAAGCCACCGGCGGCGCCCGCGGCCTGCGTCAGGCTGTCGGGCGCCGCGAACTCGTTCGGATCGATCCTCGAATGGTTGTGCATCGCGACCGGAATCTTATGGCGCGCCGCAACCGGCGCGACCCGCGCCGTCGTCGCGACATTGGACGAGGCCGTGATGACGTTGACGCCGAGGGCCTTCGCCATCTCGAATCCGCGCTCGAGTTCCGCGTCGGAGAAGTCGTCGCGAAAGCTGATGTTGTAGGCGCTGAGGCGAATGCCCGCGCGCGTGAACATCTCTCGAATCCGCTCGAACTCGTCGAGCGAGACCGTCTCGCGCCATTGGCGAAGGTCGGCCCGCGGCTGCTTTGGCGGCTCGACGTGACCCTGCCACAGCTCGCAGCTCTGCAAGCCCACGGCTTTCATGGCGTCAATCGCCGCGGCGAGCGGGCGATCGCGAAAGCTGTAGCTCTGAACGCCGAGCGTGACGCCACGGTGGGTCTGGATGGGCAGGTGGGGCAGGTGGGGCGGGTGAGGCAGGTGGGTTCGAGAGGTGACGCCAAATGCGGCGAAGAACCCCCCGAAAGCCACCCGATTCCAGTCGCGTCTCGTCAGGCTAAGCATTTACGTTCGCGCCAGGTTATAGAAGCGGGAACGAATAACACGGAGATCACGGAGAGCACGGAGATCACGAACACAAACATCTGCAAGACATCTCCGTGTCAATGAACCCGCTGCCGATGAAGCCTACGCCGAGCCGTCTGGCCGCCGTCCTCGTTCCCCTGTTGTGAGCGCGTTGGGCGGACCTTCAGCGTCCGCCTCGTCCGTGCGCACTATAGTGCGGCGAACGAGATGGAAACAACCAGTTACTCGTATCGCATGGCGCGCATCGGATCGACCTGCGCCGCCCGATACGCCGGGTTTAGACGGATTTAGCCCGCAGAGGGTTTGCGGGTATAGTGCGCTCCCATGACGACCACCTCGGTTCGGCTCTCTTTGATGATGTTCCTCGAGTATGTGATCTGGGGGTCGTGGCTCCCGTTGCTGGCTCTTTACCTGGGGGGCGTGCTTCGATTCTCGGGCAGCGAAATCGGCTGGATCTTCGCGACACAGGCCATCGCCTGCATCCTCGGCCTGTTCGTCGGCGGCCAGATGGCCGATCGCCTGATGTCGACCGAGAAGCTGCTGGCGGTCTCCCATTTCGTCGGCGGCACCGCGATGGTGGCGCTCGCCTGGCAGACTTCCTTCTGGCCCTTCTTCATCATCATGCTCGTGCACCAGCTGGCGTACGTTCCCACGCTGTCGCTGACCAATTCGATCTCCTTCCATCACGTCGCGGACGCGCGGAACGAGTTCGGCCGGATCCGGCTGTGGGGGACGATCGGGTGGATCGCGGCGAGCTGGCCGTTCGTCTTCATCCTGAGCGGCAAGACCGGCGCGGAGCTCGCATCGGCCCTCGCCAGCATCTTCATCGTGGCAGGCCTCGCCTCGTTCATCCTGGCGGCGTTCTCATTAACGCTCCCGCCCACGCCGCCGGCGAAGGGGGAGGGCGACAAGAACGCGCCGCTCGAAGCGATCAAGCTGCTTGCGGTGCCGGCGTTCCTCGTGCTGTTTGTCGTCACCTTCATGGATGCCCTCGTGCATCAGGGCTACTTCCAGTGGACGAGCCCGTTTCTCGAACGCGCCGGCCTGGCGCCGAACTGGATCATGGCCGCGATGAGCATCGGACAGATCGCCGAGATCGCGACGATGGCGGTGCTCGGCCTCGTGCTCAAGCAGCTCGGGTGGCGGATGACAATGGCGATCGGGATTTCAGCGCACGCCCTGCGCTTCTTCATCTATGCCCTCGGCGAGCCGCTGTGGCTGATGGTGGCCATCAACATCGTCCACGGGATGTGCTACGCGTTCTTCTTTGCGGCGGTCTACATCTTCGTCGACGAGCACTTCCCGAGGGACTCCCGCGCGAGCGCGCAGGGGTTGTTCAATTTGCTCATCCTTGGATTGGGACCGTTCTTTGGCAGCCTGCTGTGGGGACGACTGGGCGACGCGTTTCGGACGCCGGCGGGTCAGGTCGATTTCACGCGCCTCTTCCTGGCGCCCGCGTGGCTCGGCGTTGCGGCCATGGTGCTGCTGCTCGTCGCGTTTCGCCCGGCGGCGGTCACGAGATCCGCGACCGCCTCCCATGAGCTCGCTCGCTGATTCATGCAGGCGCGATTCCGGCCGCCGGGCCGGATTCGCGACGTTGCAC
>JACQTH010000126.1 GCA_016210935.1 Acidobacteriota bacterium
CAGTTGTTCTACTGCACCTCGGCCGGCAACTTTCAGCGTCATCCCATTGCCGTGAAGGACGAGACGAAGCGGCTGGCGCTGGAAGCGCTCGAGATCGTCGATCGCGCGATCGAGCGGGGCGTCCTGCCGCCGGCACCTCTCGAGCACGCGTGCCAGTTCTGCGATTTCCGTCCGGTCTGCGGACCGAATGAGGCGGAGCGCGTGGCGAAGAAGAAGACACCGTTACTGTTGCTGGGGGACCTGCAGATGCTGAGGACCCGTCCGTGAAGAGCCTCGCATTATTTAGTTGCGGCGGGGCCCCACCCCCGCCGCTTTACGCGCTTCGCGCGACGCCCTTCGGGCTTGCCGCGGCGCTTCGCGCCGCAGCCTCTCAACAATGCTGACACCCTCCCTGTCTGATCAAGCCGAGCGCGACGCGATCCGCGACGCCCTCGACGAGACGCTGGTCGTCGAAGCGGCCGCCGGCACCGGTAAGACGACCGCTCTCGTGCAGCGGATCGTCGAGGTCGTGGCCCGCGGACGCGCCCGCGTGCAGGAGATCGTCGCGGTCACCTTCACCGAGAAGGCCGCGGGCGAGCTCAAGCTCCGGCTGCGCGAGGCGTTCGAGCGCGCGCGCGAGGAACGGGGATCCGATCCGGAGGTCCGGCGGCGCCTGGACGACTCGCTCGCGCGGCTCGAAGAAGCGCACGTCAACACCATTCACGGATTCTGCGCCGACCTGCTCCGCGAGCGGCCCGTCGAAGCGGGCGTCGATCCGTTGTTCGAGGTGCTCACCGAAGGCCGCGCCGACCGCCTGCGCGACGAAGCGTTTCAGGAATGGCTCAACGAGCGGCTCGAAGATCCGCCCGAGGGCATCAAAAGGGCGCTGCGGCGTCCCGCGTTTGCGGACGAAACGGACGGTCCGGCCGAGAGGCTCAAGCGGGCCGCGCGCGAGCTGGGCGAATGGCGGGACTTCACGACTCCCTGGCGGCAGGATGCGTGGGACCGCGATGGTGAGGTCGAGGTCGTCCTGGCGCAGTTGCATGGATTCGCGGACCTGGCCGCGACATCATCCAGCCCCAACGATCCGCTGCTGGTCGACTCGCGCCCCGCCCTCCATCGATCGGAGGAGATACGAAAAGCTCGCGATCTCGGTGTCGTGGACGTCGACGGGTGGGAGGCGGCGCTGGTCGAGCTGTCGCGCAATCGCGACTTCCGGCGGAGCCGAAAGGGCAGCGGGAAAGCGTATGGGCCCGGCATTCTGCGCGAATCGGTGGTTCAGGCGCGGGACGAGCTGCAGCGGGCCCTCGAAGAGTTCCGCGTTGCGGCCGATGCGTCCCTGGCCGCCTGCCTCCAGCGCGAGCTCCAGGGTTGTCTGAAGCGGTACGAGGTTCTGAAGACGAAGGCCGGCGCGCTCGACTTTCTCGATCTCCTGCTGCGCGCGCGCAATCTCGTGCGCGATTGTCCCGAGGTCCGGCGGGCGTTTCAGGACCGCTTCCTCCGAATCTTCGTCGACGAGTTTCAGGATACGGATCCGCTGCAGGCGGAGCTCCTCCTGCTGCTCGTGGCGGACGATCCGTCAATCAGCGACTGGCGTCAGGTGACGCCCGTTCCAGGCAAGCTGTTTCTCGTCGGCGATCCCAAACAGTCGATCTACCGGTTCCGGCGCGCGGACGTGGGGGTCTACCGGGACGTGTGCGACCTGTTGAAGAAGCGGGGCGCGCGACCGGTGGAGCTCCGCACCAGCTTCCGCGCGACGCCGGAAATCCAGGCCGTCATCAACGCGGCATTCTCGCGGGTGATGACCGGCGATCGGCGGACGCTGCAGGCCGACTACGTGCCGCTCGATCGATTTCGTCCGACCCACCCCGATCAACCGTCGGTGGTCGTCCTTCCGGTGCCCGAGCCGTACGGCCGGCTGAACGTGGCGATGTCGGCGATCGAAGCCTCGCTGCCGGATGCAGTCGGCGCGTTCATCCACTGGCTCGTGACCAACAGCGGCTGGACGGTCCTCGAGGGCGGGCGTCGCGTGCCGGTCGCGCCGCGTCACGTGTGTCTGCTGTTTCGGAGGTTCGTGAGCTGGGGCAAGGACATCACGCGGCCATACGTCGAGGGAATCGAGGCCCGAAGCGTGCCGCACCTGCTGGTCGGCGGCAAGACCTTCCACGATCGCGAGGAGGTCGAGACGATCAGGGTGGCGCTTGCGGCGATCGAATGGCCGGATGATGAGTTGTCGGTGTTTGGAGCCTTGAGGGGTGCGTTGTTCGCTGTCGGCGATGAGGAGCTTCTCGAGTACCGCCATCGCTATGGCAGGTTTCACCCGTACAGGACTCCGCGCGAGGTCCCCTCGGATCTGTCGCGGGCGGTCCGCGCGCTTCACGTCCTGCGGGGACTCCACGGCCGGCGCAATCACGTTCCCGTAGCCGACACGATTCAATCGCTCATCGACGCCACACGCGCGCATGTCGGGTTTGTGTTGCGCGGCGCCGGGGAGCAG
>JACQTH010000139.1 GCA_016210935.1 Acidobacteriota bacterium
AGCTGCCGGCGCGGCTGAGCGAGGGGCCCATTTTCGAGTACGCCTGTCACGAGGCCAACTACGGGCTCGAGGGCATTCTGCGCGGCCACCGCGCGCAGGAGAAGAGGGCCGCCGAGGAAGCGGCGAAAAAGACGTCGAGGTGACTAGCCGTGCTTGCACGGCTAGAACGTGTACAAAACGGTCACATTTCCCTTGCAAGCCCGGCTTAGGCGCGGCCGCCGCGGCGGCCGCGCAACTAGTAGCGAAGATTCGCGCATTCCGCCGGTGCCGTGACTCGGCGGTTTGAGGCGAAGCTTCGCTACTGTGCCGCCGACATCGGCGTGAGCTCGCGCGACAGCGCGCGGAAGAAGTCGTCGGCCATCTTCCGCGCCGCTGCGTCGAGGAGGCGCGAGCCAACCGCGGCGATGACGCCGCCGATCTGCACGTCCGCGTCGCAGATCACTTCCGTGCCCTCCCCTTTCTCCCCC
The DNA here is from genome assembly GCA_016210935.1 of Acidobacteriota bacterium. Classification (GTDB taxonomy): domain Bacteria; phylum Acidobacteriota; class Vicinamibacteria; order Vicinamibacterales; family JACQTH01; genus JACQTH01. The sequence continues at coordinate 468 of JACQTH010000139.1, forward strand.
AGGCACATCCTGCTCGTCGCCCGGACGAAACCCGGAGCACCTTTCCCGTCCACCGTCAGCGTGTAGGACTCTGGGGGACGCCGGTCCTCCACCCGCGCGCGGCCGCGGTACTTGCCCTTCAGGCCGGCGAAGCCCACCTGCAGGTGGGCTTCGTAACTGTCTTCCCCGTCCTTGATCATCTGCTCGCAGCCGGGGATGCAGCGCTGAAGGACCGCCGGATCGGTCATGGCGGCGAAGACGCGCTCGCGCGGGGCGGGGAGTTGGTAAATAAGGTGAAGATGCATTGATGGCGCGACATCACGGATTTCACCACAGAGTTCACAGAGACCACGGAGTGAGAATGCAATGTTTTCTCTGTGTGCTCTGTGGACTCTGTGGTGGTTCTGTGCTTCAGCCCTGCGCAACAGCCTTCAGAATGGCCCGCTTCGTATTCACCGCCGCCAGGTGCGCACGGTACTCGGGCGACGCGTGAATATCGCCGAGCGGCTCGACGCCGTTTGCGGCAAGAGCAGCGGCCGCCGCGACGGCATCCGGTGTGAGCGCGCGTCCGCGCAACGCCGCTTCGACCGCCGTCGCCCGATAGGGTTTCGATGCCACGCCCGTCACCCCCACCGCGACCGTCTTCGCCTGCGCATCCACGATGGCAGCGACGCCGCAGATCGCGAACCCGCTCGCTTTTTGCTCGCTCTTCACATACGCCGCGGATGTCGCCGTCTTCGGCACGGTGATCTCGAAGAGAAGCTCGTCCGGCTGGACGACCGTCTGCATCATCGCTTCGAAGAAGGCTGCGGCCTTCACGCTGCGCGATCCGCGAGGCGACGCGAGGCGCAATTCGGCGTCGAGCGCCAGAATGGCAGCCGGGAAATCTGCGCCGGGGTCGGCGTGGACCAGGCTTCCACCGATGGTGCCGCGATTGCGGACCTGCGCGTCGCCGATTCGGGCGGCCACCTGACCGAGCAACGGGCAGGCACGCGCGACCAGCGCGGATGACTCGATCTCGGCGTGCGTCGCCATCGTGCCGATAACCACCCGCCCATCGCGTTCGGCGATGGTGTTGAGGCCGGCGATGCGCCCGATGTCGATGAGCACTTCCGGCTGCGCCAGCCGGAGCTTCATCGCCGGAAGCAGGCTGTGTCCTCCGGCCAGGACCTTCGCGCCTGACCCGTGCTTCGTCAGGAGCGCAATCGCCTCGTCGATCGTCGTCGGCCTGGCGTACGAAAAAGTCGCTGGAATCATGATCGAGTCCTTTGTTTAGTTTGCGGCGGGGACCCCACCCCCGCCGCCTACCACGGCTCGCTCGCGCTCGCCGCGCTGGTTCGTGGCGACAGCCCGCTTTCAGCGACGCTCGCCCCACGCGCGCTGCGCGCGACGGCCTTTGGCCTTGCCGCGTCGCTTCGCAACGCAGCCTGGTCTTCTAGCCGGCAGCCACACCAGCGTGCTGACCGATCGCCCGCCAGATTCGTTCCGGCGTGAGCGGCAACTCGAGATGCCTGATGCCGAGCGGACCGAGCGCATCCATCACCGCGTTCGCAATCGCCGGCGTCGCGCCGATGGTCCCGGCTTCCCCGACGCCTTTGGCGCCGAGCGGATTGCCCGGCGACGGCGTCACGGTGCTGCCCATCACGTAGTCCGGGATATCGTGCGCCCGCGCGAGCGGGTAATCCATGAACTCGCCGGTAAGCAGCTGCCCGTTCTCGTCGTAGACGGTTCGCTCGAACAAGGCTTGTCCGATCGAATGTGCGATGCCGCCCTGCACCTGGCCTTCGACGAGCAGCGGATTGATCTGCACGCCGCAGTCGTCGACCGCGACGTACTTGACGATCTTCACGTCACCGGTTTCGCGATCGACCTCGACGGCGACGATGTGCGTCCCGAACGGGTAGGTGAAGTTCTCCGGCTCGTAGAAGCTCGACGCTTCCAGGCCGGGCTCGAACGCCGGCGGGAGGTTCTTGGCGATGTACGCCTCGCCCGCCAGCCGCGCCCAGTCGACTGAGTTGTCGGGCTTCTTCTTCTCGACGAACCGGCCGTCGCGGAACTCAACGTCATCGACGGACACGCTGAGCAGATGCGCAGCGAGCGCCGACGCCTTCGCGATGATCTTGTCGATGCACATGACGATCGCGGGGCCTCCCACCACGAGGCCGCGGCTGCCATAGGTGTCGCGTCCGTAATGGGCGATGTTCGTGTCGCCGTGCAGCACCACGACATCGCCAATCGGCACGCCCAGGCGATCGGCGACGATCTGCGCGAAGCTCGTTTCCTCCCCCTGGCCGTGGGGGGAGACGCCGGTAATGACCGTCACTTTGCCGGAGATCTCGATCCGGACGCAGCCCCACTCCCACCCGCCGGCGGGCATCGCTTTGGACGGCCCCATCCCGCAGATCTCGACGTAGGTCGAGACGCCGATCCCGAACAACCTGCCGGCAGCTCGCGCGTCGTCTCGCTGGCGCACCAGGGCCGGCCAGTCGGCGAGCCGCTGCGCTTCTTTCAGCGCCGCCTGATAGTTGCCGCTGTCGTACTGCAGATCGGTGGCGGTGTGGAACGGGAATTCGTCCGGCTGCGGGAAGTTCTTCAAGCGAATCTCGATGGGATCGAGCTTCAGATCGTCGGCGATGAGATTCATCAACCGCTCGATGAGATACGTCGCCTCCGGACGACCCGCGCCGCGGTAGGCGTCGGTCGCCATCTTGTTCGTGTAGACGCCGACGATCTCCATTGTGATCGCCGGAATCTTGTAGCACCCCGTGAGGACGAGCCCCGTGAGCGTCGGGATCGCCGGCGTCAGCAGCTGGAGATACGACCCGAGATCCGCGACGCTGCGCGCCTTGATGCCGAGGACGCGACCGTCACGGGTGACCGCGACTTCGTACTCGCCAATCTGATCGCGGCCGTGGATGGTGGCCGCCGCATTCTCCCGGCGCGACTCGATCCACTTGACGGGCGCGCCGAGGCGCATCGCCAGGTGCGCGCACAGCGCCTCCTCGGCGTACACGTTCAGCTTTGCCCCGAATCCGCCGCCCACTTCCGGCGCGACGACTCGCAGCTTGTTCTCGGGCACCGAGATCATGCCGGGGAGCAGCGTCCGCACCAGATGCGGCACCTGCGTCGACGACCACAGCGTCAACGTCTGATCGCCGGGATGGTACGAGGCCACACACCCGCGCGGCTCGATCGGCATCGGCGTCAGGCGCTGATGCACCATGCGCTGCCGGACGACGCGATCGGCCCCGCGAAACGCTTCGTCGATGTCGCCGCTGCTGACCGAGTGGACGTAGGCCACGTTCGTGCCGAGCTCGGGGTGCGTGAGCGGCGACCCGCCGGCAATCGCACGCTCCGGATCGGTGACGACCGGCAGCGGCTCGTAGTCGACGTCGATGGCGTCGGCCGCATCGCGCGCGACATACGCGTTTTGCGCCACCACCACGGCGACCGGATGGCCGGCAAAATAGGCCCGTTCGCCCGCGAGCACCGTGTGCTTCGGCGCTTTCAGATCCGGAATCGCCGCGGCGCAGGGGACAACCCCGCACTGGTCGTTCACATCCGCTCCGGTGAAGACACCGACGACACCGGGCATGGCCTTCGCGGCCCCCGTCTCGATTCGCCGAATCCGCGCGTGCGCATGCGGGCTTCGCAGAAACGCGGCGTGGAGCATTCCGGGAAGCCGCAAATCGTCGACGTAGGTCGCAATCCCCTTGATGAGACGCGGATCCTCGACCCGCTTCATCGGCTGGCCGACATGTTTCGTTGGATTCACCATTTCAGATCTCCCCCTACGCCTCGCTCCGCTCGTCGCGCGCCAGCGGCGCGCTCGATCGCGTCGATGATGTGCACGTACCCGGTACACCGGCAGAGATTGCCCTTCAGGCCTTCGGCGATCTGCTCACGCGTGGGCCGCGCATGCCGCTGCAGGATCTCCACGCCGGCCATGATCATTCCCGGCGTGCAATAGCCGCACTGGAGCCCATGACATTCCCAGAAGCCTTCCTGCACGGGATGCAGCGATCCGTTTCGCGCCAACCCTTCGATCGTCGTCACGTCGCTGCCGTCGGCCTGGACGGCCAGCATGGTGCACGACTTGACTGCCTTGCCGTCCACGAGCACCGTGCAGGCCCCGCAGATGCTCGTCTCGCATCCGATGTGCGTGCCCGTGAGCCCGCAGACCTCCCGCAGGTAGTGCACGAGCAGCAGCCGCGGTTCGACCGCATGTTCGCGCGCCGTGCCGTTGATGCGAACGCGAATGGTTTGGGTCATAGGAGGGGCATTATATGAGACTCGCGCGGTCGGAATCGCCCATTTCGACGCCGCCGGCGGGGAAGTATTCCTTCCAGCGTCTCGTCACCAGCTCGGCGGTGGCCGCGTCGCAGAGCAGCTCGTCTGGCAGGCCGGGTTTGGCGCGCGCGTCGATCACGATCGGGAATTCATAGGCAACGTGATTGCGGACGATCGTCCGCGACCGGGCGTGGATGTCAGCCGCCGGCTCGAATCGCGTGAAGGTCGTCCACAGGAAGTTCATCGGGCTCGCCACGGCCCGCGCTGGCTCGTCGGTCACCACCACCAGCGGCCAGCGTGAGAAAGACGCGAGCTGAGCGATCCGGCTCGGCGCCCCGGGGTCCTCGTCATACGGCCGTGCCCGGACGACAAGGCAGCCCGGACAGAACACCCGAACATCGGAGAGACCGGACGAAGGCTGACCTTCGGGGCTGAATTCCTGCGGCAGCGCTCGAACGGCGTCACCCACGCCCAGCCACACGCCTTTCGATCCTTCATTGACCGCTGGTCCGGTGTAGTCCAGCGTATCCATCGCGAGGTTCGACAAGACGTAGAGATCCGTTCGCGGATCGGTCCGCTCGAGGACGTGCTGGAGCGTTTTCGGAAAATCCTTCAGATCGACAGGACGATCGGTGACCAGCAGGAACTTCGTGAGCGACAGCTGCCCTTCGCCGAGAATCCGGAACGCGCTGGCCATCGCCTCACGCTTGTACCGCTGCTTCACGATCGCGGCCGCCAATGAGTGGTAGCCGGTCTCGCCGTAGGCCCACAGCTTCTCCACGGCCGGCATCACGACCGGAAAGATCGGCGAGAGCAGCTCCTGCAGCAGATCGCCGATGAAGAAGTCCTCCTGTCGCGGCTTGCCGACCACCGTGCCCGGCAGGATGGCGTCGCGGCGATGGGCCATCGCATCGATCTCGAAGACCGGATAGTCGTGCGCCAGCGAGTAGTAGCCGTAGTGGTCGCCGAACGGACCTTCAGGGCGTCTCACGCGGGGAGGAACCGACCCCACCAGCGCGAATTCCCCGGTGGCCACGAGCGGATGCGGGCCCGGTCCGCTGCACATCGGAAGCTTCCTCCCTTCGATGAGGGAGGCCAGCAGCAGCTCGGGCACGTTCTCGGGCAACGGGGCGACCGCCGCCAGCGTCAGCGCCGGAGGCCCTCCGAGGAACACCGTGACCGGCAGCCGTTCGTTGCGCGCCTCCGCGACCGCGTAGTGATAGCCACCACCCTTGCCGATCTGCCAGTGCATCGCGGTGGTGCGCGGGTCGAACACCTGCATCCGATAGATGCCGAGGTTGTGCCCCGGCCGCTCCGGATGTTCGGTATAGACAAGCCCCAACGTCAGGAAGGGGCCACCATCCAGCGGCCAAGACGAGTGGATCGGAAGGCGATCGAGCCGCGGCGCTTTCGAGACCACGTCGAGGACAGGACCGGACGCAACCCGGCGCGTCCCGATGCGCCAGGCCTCACGCGCGAGATCGCGCGCGGCCCACAGCTTCGCGGGCGTCGGCGGCACGATGGTCTGCAGCATTTCGACGAGGCGGCGGATCAAGTGGAACGGCCGTGGTCCAAACGCCAGCTCCGCGCGGCGAGCCGTCCCGAAGAGATTGGTCACCAGACGGAAGTCCGCGCCCTTGACGGCGGTGAAGAGCAGCGCCGGGCCGCCCGCGGCAATCACACGCCTGTGGATCTCGGCGATCTCGAGATGCGGATCGACCGGAGCGTCGATCGTGACGAGGTCCCGATCGCGTCGAAGCTGGTCGAGAAACGTTCGGAGATCCGGATACATTGCGAAACGGTTCGATGGACAGGACGATTCACCACAGAGGACACAGAGCGCACAGAGAAGAACACTTCTCCGTGATCTCTGTGATCTCTGTGGTTCTCGTCGTGGCGAGTATAATCCGCCGCATGCGAAAGATCGCCGCGTTCACCGTCACCGCGTCACTCGCCGCAGCACTGTTTGCTCAGACGCCGGCACCGGGTCGTGCGCCCGAAGCGCATTCTCTGTTCGGCGAGCCGTTGTTCGCGCCGGAACTGCCGCCGCAGCAGAAGGCAAAACTCGAGGCGGACCTGGCGCAGGCGAAAGCCGCCTACGACCGCAGCCCGAACGATGCAGACGCGATCATCTGGGTCGGCCGCCGTCTCGGTTATCTCGGACGGTTTCGTGAAGCGATTGAAAAGGGATCCAGCTGGGCGGCGTTTGTGTACATCGCAGCGGAAGCGGATTTGAAGCGGGGCCTGCGGTAGTCAGAGACCGACACGAACGATCACGAATGAACCGCGGAGAGCGCGGAGCCCGCAGAGCAAATACTTGATGTTCTCTGCGTGCTCTGCGTGCTCTGCGGTCAGCCTTTTCGGCTTTCCTGATGGCGGATATCGATCGCGTCCTGACCGAT
>JACQTH010000140.1 GCA_016210935.1 Acidobacteriota bacterium
AGGCCGAACTGGTGCCGGCGGCCTGTACCGCCAGCTTGTTGTCGCGCATCCGGCCGACCATGTCGAGATTCACGTACGCGGCGATTTGGTCGATCGGGACCGGCGGGCCGCGCGTGAAATTCGCCGATCCGAGAAGCCCAAGCTCTTCACCGGACCAGAACGCCAGCACAATTCCACGATCGCGCTTCAGCGTCGCGAGACGCGCGCCTGCCGCCAGCACCGCGGCAACGCCCGACGCGTTGTCGTCGGCGCCACGGTGCACCGATCCGGTCTCTTCGCGCCGGGCCAGGGAGCTTCCGTGCGCGCCACGACCAAGGTGATCGTAATGGGCGCCGAGCACGACGTACGGCCTGGTGATCGAATCGCCATTCTGCGCCGGCGGCAGATACGCCACGACGTTGTAATCGGTCCGGCGCTCGCGATTGACCTTGATATCGAGTGTCAGCTCGCCAGGAATGTCGAAGCCCGGGACGTGCGGATTGCCTGTGTCGAGCGCCTTCTGGACTTCCTCCAGCGGCCTCCCCGAGACCTGCTTGAACAGCAGATCGGCAAACGGCCCTCCGGCGCTCGCCGCCACCATTCCTGATCCGGCAACCGCCGCGTCAACTGTCATCGGTACGACCGCCCCTGCGTTGGGCGAGCGCGGTCCGGTGACGACCACGAGACCTTTGGCGCCGCGATCGCGCGCGGCGATCGCCTTGTACCGCAGACCCGAATAGCGGGCGAGCAGGGTCTTGATTTCCTCGTCTGCCTCTTCGGGGTAATACCGAAGCACCACGACGATCTTGTCCTTCACGTCGAGCGCGCCGTAGCTGTCGTACGAGAAGGACGCGGTTACAGGGACAACGAGCCCATAGCCCGCGAACACAATCGGCCCGGACACCCGTCCCGTATCGGAGAACGACAGCCCCTGAACCACGTCTACGCCGGCCCACCGTTGCGTCTCTCCGTTCGCCGCCTTCAGCATGATCGCGGATCCGCCATCCTTGACGCCGCCGGTGAATTGAAATGGCAATCGAAAATCCTTCTGTCCCGGCAGCGGTCTCGCGCCGATCCGCGTGAGCTGCTCGACCAGATACTCCGCGGCCAGCTTCGCGCCGGCCGATCCGGCGGCACGCCCGTCCATGCGATCCGTGGTGAGCTGCTCGACATGCGCGCGTGTCGCGGGCCTTTGCGCGGACACGACTGGTCTGTCGACAGCGGACGCCACCGCGCCCGCAAGCGTCAGGGCAATCAAGAAACTCTTCAGCGGAGTCATGGTTTTACTCGTGTCGGCGAGGCGGCCAGCGCCTCCCCCGCCTTTTCATGGTTCCATCGTGCGAGATAGAGCTGCCCGAGGCCGCCGTCACGCGTCGACGTCCACGCGAGTTGGGTGCCGTCGGGAGACGGCACCGGCAGCCCGTCGAAGCCGGGCGTATACGTCACTCGAACCGGTTCCTTCGTCCCATTCGTATCGACGATGAAGATCTCGAAGTTCTCGAAGCCGTGCTTGTTCGATGCGAAGAACAGGTACTCGCCTGACGGATGAAGATACGGCGCCCAGCTCATCGACTTGAAATCGGTGATCTGGCGGGCATCCGATCCGTCCGGTTTCATCGTCCAGATGTCCGCGATCAGTCCCGCCTCATCGAACCGCCGCCACACGATGCGCGATCCGTCCGGAAAGAAGAACGACCCGCCGTCATAGCCGTTCACGCGCGTCAGGCGCCGCGCGCCGCTTCCGTCGGCGCGCATGATGTAAATCTCGGCGAAGAACGAGGGATCGACAGCGAGCTGCTTCTGCTCGGCTGCGGAGAGCGTACGGTTGAACGCGTCGCGCGTCGACGTGAAGACGATCCACTGGCCATCCGGTGAATAACTGGCCTCGGCGTCGTAGCCGCGAACGGTCGTCAATCGCGTGAGTGTCGCCGGGGCGTTCGCCTTGCGATCTGCGACGTAGAGCTCCATTTCGGGATCATAGTCCCACGCATATCTCCGCTCCTTGCCGGCTTTGCGCGTCTCGAGCTCGGCCTTCTGCAGGGCGAGCGACTGCGGATCGTGATGCGTCGACGCGAACAGGATGTCGTTCGTCTTTGGATGAAAGAACGGGCAGGTCGTTTTTCCGATTCCTGGCGAAATGCGCTGCGTATCGCCTGTCGTCAGATCGAGCACGTAGATCTGATAGAAGGGGTTTCCGGCTTCACGTTCGCTCTGAAAGATGATCTTCGTCCCGTCGGGAGAGAAATAGCCTTCGCCCGCACGGCGGCCTTCGAAGGTGAGGCGGCGTGTTTGGGAAAGGAAGTCTCGTTCGGCCAGCGCTGCCGGCGAGACTTGCGCCGGCCAACCAGGGGCCGGGGGCCAGGGACCAGGGGCCAGCAAGACGAGAAAAGCGGTCGCGAGCAGCTTCACAGTTTGGTCGTCCACTCGGCTGGCGGCGTGATGGTCGTCTGGGGTTTCGGGCCGGGGTCAGGGCGTCCGCTGCCGGCGAGACGGCTGATCGCCCGAACCGTCATGTCATGGTCGCAGAGAATCTGACACGAGAGCCGCACGCCGGTGAGGCTCCGCTGGGCCAGGCGCTCTTTTTCGGCCACGGTCATCTTGTCGGGCTCGCCGGAGATGAATTCCACTCGACAGGTCGTGCAGCGCGCGTTGCCGCCGCAGGCGTGAAGGATGTCGACGCCGGCGTCCTCTTCGATGGTTAGGACCAGGCGCTTGTCGGGGGGCGCCTCGACCGGCGCAAATCCTTCAACGGTGATGGTCGGCATGCGTCGATTGTATACAATGCCGCATTATGCAAAAGTCGCGATTCGTTGCCGCATTCCTTGTCGCCCTCCTGGCGGTCACCACGCTGCAAGCCTCGTCGACGCCCGTGCGGGCGCGGGGTGGCATGGTCGTGTCGGTCAACGAAGTCGCCTCCCGCGTCGGCGCGGCCGTGCTCCGCGACGGCGGGAACGCGGTCGACGCGGCCGTCGCCACCGCGTTTGCGCTGGCCGTGACACATCCGACCGCGGGCAACATCGGCGGCGGCGGGTTTCTGGTCTTCCGGCCGCGCACGGGCGACCCCGTCGCGTTCGACTTCCGCGAGATGGCGCCGGCGAAGTCGAGCCCGACGATGTTCCTCAAAGAGGGAAAGTACGATTCCAGCATCCATCACAACAGCTACATCTCCGTAGGAGTCCCGGGTTCTGTCGCCGGGCTCCATCTCGCCTGGAAATCGCATGGAAAGCTGCCGTGGAAGCGTCTGGTCGACCCGGCCATTGCGCTCGCGCGCGATGGGTTCGAGGTCACCGAAGCGCTGGCCGGCTCGCTGCGAAATGTGCTGCCCCAGATGAAACGATCACCGGCGGCCGTCGCGCAGTTTTCGAAAAGCGGTGTGCCCTACGAAGCGGGTGAGATTCTGAAGCAGGCGGACCTGTCGCGGACGCTTCAGCGGATCGCGGAACTCGGACCGGCTGGATTCTACGAGGGCGAGACCGCGCTGCTCATCGAAAAAGACATGGCCGCCAACGGCGGTCTCATCACACGTGAGGATCTGAAGGCGTACCGTGCGAAAGTTCGTGCGCCGGTTCGGGGAACCTATCGCGGCTACGAGATCATCTCGATGCCGCCGATCAGCTCGGGCGGCGTCGGACTGATCCAGATGTTGAACATCCTGGAAGGCCATGACCTGGCCGCGAAGGGCGCCGGGTCTGCGGCGAACATCCATCTGATGGCCGAAACGATGCGCCGCGCGTACGCCGATCGAGCGCAGCACCTCGGGGACCCCGATTTCAACCAGAACATGCCGATCGATCGATTGATCTCGAAGCCGTATGCCGCCGAGCTGCGGAAGACGATCAATATGGACAAGGCATCGAAATCGTCGCCGACGAGCTTTGCTTTTACGACCGAGAGCGAAGAAACGACGCATTTTTCCGTCGTCGACGGCGACCGCAACGCCGTGGCCGTGACGTACACGCTGGAAGCCGGCTATGGCGTCAAGGCGGTGGTGGCCGGCGGGGGATTCCTGCTGAACAACGAGATGGGTGACTTCAACGCCGGGCCCGGGTTGACCACCGCAGAGGGGCTGATCGGCACCGAACCGAATCTTGCGGCGCCGCACAAGCGGATGCTGTCCAGCATGACGCCGACCGTCGTCGCGAAAGACGGCGAGCTCTTCATGGTGACCGGCAGTCCCGGCGGCCGCACGATCATCAACAC
>JACQTH010000141.1 GCA_016210935.1 Acidobacteriota bacterium
CATCACGACAGACCAGGTCCTCTGGGTCTCGGATGGCGGGACGCATCGAGTTCTCAAGTACGACCTGAACGGAAAGTATCTGTACGGGTGGGGTGGCCCGGGCGGACAGCCAGGTCAGTTCAACGGCCCGCATTCGATCACCGTCGACCAGGAGGGCAACCTCTATCTGGCCGAAGTCTTCAACGGCCGCGTGCAGAAATTCCGGCCGAAGAAGGGCGCTGACCCCGCAAAGCTGGTCGGTCAGGAACTGCGGTATCAAAAAACGTCGAACTGAACCCCAGTTGGTGGCTTCCGCGGACTCGTGTGGCTTCCGCCTTAAGCCGTTTGACGCGACCGGCGTCGAAGTCGGTCGATTGTGCGGATGCGCGGCGGAAGATCTTCCGGCTGAAGCCGGACGCCACGAAATCCCGGTCTGTTGAAGGCTGATAGCTGACAGCTTCCTCAAAGGAGGGCGCGCGATGCGAACCATGGTCGGCGTCGGAACCCTGGTCGTGTGTCTCGTTATCTCGATGGGCACAGAGGCCGCCGCTCAGGGTGGCGACGGTAGTCTTCGCGGAACCATCAAAGACGAGCAGGGCGGCGCGTTGCCCGGCGTTACGGTCACCGCGACCAGCCCGGCGCTGCTCAAGCCGGTCGTCGCCGTCACGGACAGCGAAGGGAATTATCGCCTGATCAATCTGCCGCCCGGCACCTACACCGTAACGGCTGAACTGACGGGATTCGCCGTCCTCCATCGCGAGGGCATCCTGCTGCGCGCCGGCGCCACCTTTCAAGTCGACGAAATCGTGATGAGGCTGGGCACGGTCGAGGAGTCGATCACGGTCTCCGGCCAGTCGCCGATGATCGAGGTCTCCAAGCCGAGCAACGTCCTGAACATCGACGGCGACTTCCAGAAGACGCTGCCTCTCGTGGAAGGCAAGTACTGGAGCGACTTCCTGCACATGACCCCCGGTGTGATGTCGCGACCGCACAACGACGGGAGCGGCCGGCAGAACTACTTCGGCAACGCCGTGGATCACCGGGATGCGGTCGTCGATATGGAAGGGATGATGGCGAGCAACTACAACGACTCGAACATCAACCGAACCGCCCTGAGCACGGAGGCCGTCCAGGACATCCAGATCAAGACGGGCGGCGTCGACGCGGCCTCGCCGATGGGGTACGGCCTCGTGCTCAACATGATCAGCAAGAGCGGCGGCAACCAGTACTCCGGCTCCGCGGGGTGGACGTTCCAGCCCTTCCGCTGGAACGGCGACAACACCGGAGGCAAAGGCACGCCGGCCACGCGGAGCATCAACCAGGCGGATTTCTCCTTTGGCGGCCCGATCGCGCGAGACCATGTCTGGGCCTTCGGGGCATACCGCTGGCAGGACAACCAGACCACGCCGAGTCGAATCCCGGCCGTCGTGACCGCGCTCCGGGCGCTGTATCCCGGAGTCGACTTCGAGGACACGTCGCTCAAGAGCCAGCAGCCGTACGCGAAGGTGACGACGCGGCTGGGGAGCAACCACACACTCGCGGGCGTGTATCAGGGCGACCGGCTGCACATGCTCAACGTCGGCCAGACGATGGCGACGTTTGACGAGGTCCTGTCGACCGGGGGCGGCTTGTACGGTGCCAAGCTGACCTCGGTGTTTGGGAGCAATCTCACGACGACGTTCACAGGGAGTTACAACAACAAGGGCGGCAACGGCCTGGACAGCTACGACGGGCGAATCATCCCGGGGCCGAGCATCGACGTACACCCGGCGTTCACCATCGCGCAGGGCCGAGCTACCGGCACCGGTCTGCTCGTGACGACCGGTGGAAACCGATCGGTCGGATGCAGCGGGTGCATGCTGCTCGACAATTCGTCCGTGATCATGCTGCGGGGCGATGTCACGTACTTCAAGAGCGGGTGGGGCGGATCGCACGAATTGCAAACCGGCTTCCTCGCGATGCCCCGCAATGCCTTCGATCAGGAGACCCGCTACCTCAATGACGGCTTTATCTTCGAAGCACAGCGCTTGAGGGATCCGAACAACCCTGCTTCGGGAACGGTTCCCTTCCATCGCCAGTACGTGACCGGCGACCTGAACCTCGTGTCGGCGTCGGGCCGCGACAAGGACATCGGGTTCTACGTCCAGGACACCTGGAAGCCGGTCTCGCGGCTGACCGTCACAACGGGCGTCCGCGTAGACCTCGTGCGGCGCTACGACTCGCAGCGCGGTTTCTCTCGGCAGTCCAGCACCCAAGTAGGACCGCGGCTGGGTTTCTCCTATCTGGTGACTGACGACGCGAGGAACGTGTTACGGGGCACCTTCGCGCGGATGCACGAGCAGCTACAAGG
>JACQTH010000125.1 GCA_016210935.1 Acidobacteriota bacterium
AGGCCGCCGAAGCGCGTGAGGTCCGGACCCGGGCTGCGAACGCGTGGGCGAACGCGGACCGCGATCTGCCGCAGATGCGGGGAGTCCGAGCGACGACGGTGGCAGGAGAACGTTAGAGATCTTCACCACAGAAAAGAGCAACCGCGGAGCACGCGGGAGCACGCAGAGAAGATTAAATGTATTTTTCCTCTGCGTTCTCTGCGCGCTCTGCGGTTGCTTTTTTGATGGTTCGGCGCAGGCGTCAACGCTGCCCGAGAATCGAGCCCACCAAATCCGCCAACTGATCGCCGTTGAATCCCCGCCCTTCCACGATCGCCGCCAGGCGACCTTCACGATCGATCACCGCCGTCTGCAGGGTGTGGGTAATGAGCCCTTCCTCCGGCCAGTACTGAATACCAAAGGCGTTGCAGACCGTCTCGATCCGCCGGGGATCGCCCGTCAGGAAGTGCCATCCGGACCCGGTGGCGCGGTAGCTCGCGGCGTACTCCCGCAACAGCTCCGGCGTGTCGTACTTCGGATCGAAGCTGACCACAAGGAGCGCGAGATCGCGATTCATCCGTTCGGCGAACCGCTCCTGGACGGCGCGGAGGTTTGTCATCATCCGCGGGCAGTAATCGGGGAGGGGACAGCGCGTATAGATAAAGGTGACCGCCACAACCTTGCCCTTGAGCGACGAGAGCCTCAGCGGCGTTCCTGATTGATCGATCAGCTCGAAATCAGGAATGGGCGCGCCCACAGGCACCAGCACCGGCTGGACCGGGGTCGTCTGGAGTCCGGCGTCGACGCGCGCGGCCGAGATGACCTCCAACCGATCCACCCACGAGCGGGAGCCTTTCACCGCCAGCCGCAGGCGGACGCGATCGCCCGGCGTCAGGGGAGTCCTGGCCGCACGTCCTTGGAGGTCGAACGGCATCGCCATCGCGTCCATGTATCCGGGAAAGGCGCCGTGGGAAATGGTCACGACCGCGCCCGGGCGGTCGACCCGCAGAACGAGGCCGTGCGTGGTGTAGTGGCGGGCGCAGCCGCTCGCGGCGAGGCCCGAAATCGCGCACAGAATCCCGATCGATCTTCCGCTTGAAAGCGGAAGCCACGAGGAAGGCGGAAGCCGCGAAGAAAGACGCCTCAAGGCAGAAGCCACCACCAACACCATCAAGTCTCCGAATCCCGAACCCCCAACCCCGAATCCCGTGATTACTGTCTCCCTTTCAACATCGCCTCGCGCTTCGCCTTGAACTCCGTGCCCGGTTTCCACTCCGGATACCGGTCGCCCTGCGCCACGCGATAGCCGACCTCGACCAGAAGCTGCAGATCCTCGACGGCGCCGGACAGGTCCCAATCCGGTTTCACCTCGTCCGACGGCTTGTGATAATCGCGCAGCGTGTACTCGTCGCGCTTCTGCTGCCCGTAGTTCTCGGGCTTCCCGATGTATTCGATCCCGGAATCGGGATAGAGTGCCGGCACGCCCAGCTTCGCAAACTCGAAATGATCGGACCGGTAGAAGAATCCTTTTTCCGGCTCGGGATCCGGCCGGATGGTTCTGCCTCGCGCCTGCGCCGCCTCCGTCAGCAGATCGTCGAGCGTCGAATTGCCGTGGCCGACGATGACGATGTCTCTGGTGCGGCCCCACTGGTTGACGCCGTCCATGTTGAAGTTGGCCAGCGTGCGATCGAGCGGATACAGCGGGGCGTTCGCGTAATACTTCGCGCCCAGCAGCCCCTGCTCCTCGGCCGTGACGGCCAGAAACAGGATCGACCGTTTCGGCGGCGGCTGAATCCTGGTGAACGCCTCGGCGATCTCCAGCAGGCCGGCGGTCCCGCTCGCGTTGTCGAGGGCGCCGTTGTAAATCTGATCCCCCTTGAGATTGGGGTCCTTGCCCAGGTGATCCCAGTGCGCCGTGTAGATCACGTAGTCGTCGCGGAGCGCCGGGTCGCTGCCTTCCAGCTTCGCGATCACGTTGCTCGAATCGACGTCGCGGATCGCGCTCTGAACGCGGAAGCTGGCCCGCGCCTTCAGCGGCACCGGCTTGAAGTCCTTGCTGATCGCGGCCTTCTTGAGCGCGTCGAAGTCCTGGCCGGCCGCTTTCAACAGTTCCTTCGCCCGATCGAGATGGATCCAGGATTCGATCGGCACCCGGCCCGCATTGCCATCCGGTGACTTGATATCGAAGTTCTCGTGCCCCCAGCTTCCCGACACCACTTCATACGGGTAGCCGGCGGGACCGGTCTCGTGGATGATGACGGCGGCCGCGGCGCCTTTCTCCGTCGCGATCTCGTACTTGTAGGTCCAGCGGCCGTAGTACGTCATCGCCTGACCTTTGAAGATCTTTTCGCCGAGCTTTTTTGGATCGTTCGGATCCGGCACCGCCGGATCGTTGATGAGCATCAGGATCGTCTTGCCCTTGACGTCGGCGCCCTTGTAATCGTCCCACCCGTACTCCGGCGCCACGACGCCGTAGCCGACGAACACCATCTCGGAATCGTCCACCGCGACTTCAGGCTGGACCCGTCTGGTGACGGCCACATAGTCCGATGGAAACTTGAGTGACAGCGACTTGCCGCCGACCGCGATCGTTGCGGTTGGCTTCGGCGTGAGGCCCACCAGAGAGACCTTTTGCACGTACGTGCCGTCCGGGTTGCCCGGCTTCAGGCCGAGGCGCTTGAACTGGTCCGTCAGATAGGCGACCGTGAGCTGTTCGCCTTTGCTGCCAGGGGCGCGCCCTTCGAACTCGTCGGACGCGAGCGGCTTGATGTGACCGAGCAGTCCGTCAGTGGTGATGCTGTTGAATGCAGGGGTCAGATCGGCGTCGGCCGAAGTCGTGACAGGAACGCTCGACTCGCCGCACGCTGTCAGCAGATAGGCGGCGAGAATTCCGGTGAACAAGCGAAAGTACCGAGTCATGAATCACTCCAGCGAAACAGGGATCGGGGGCCGGGGGCCGGAGGACGGGTAGGCAATCCGAACCGCAACGCGAACTCCGATCGTTTAAGCGAGCTTCTCCGACCCCCGACCCCCGTCCCCTGTTTCTGGTGAGCGGCGCTTTTAAGGAGGCGCTCGGCGCGAACGGGATTGAAGATGCCGCAGACACAGAAGCGGCTCATGTAC
>JACQTH010000109.1 GCA_016210935.1 Acidobacteriota bacterium
CCCCAGGAGCAAGGCAGGAGTTGTTATCCTGCGCCTACGCACTAGACCCTGTCGGGTCGGTGGCCACTTGGGCCGCGCTCGCTGGAGCTCCACCGCCATGATACGCAAAAACGTTGCTGAGATCCTCCAGGACCATGTGACGTTCGAGCTGGAAGCCATCGACCGGATGTATCTGAATGCCTACGTCCCGTTGCTGCAGACGGGCGCGGGGTTTGCGTACTTCGCCAAGACGCAGCTCGGCGCGCGGATCCCCTCGACGATGCTGGTGGCGCCGATCAGTGACGCGTTCGTCAAGGCGATCGAGCGCTTCGTCCAGACCGAGGGGGTCGATCGGGTGACGTTCAAAAAGGGCCAGCGCAAGGATGACGTCGCCCACGAGTACCTCGCTCGCTTCAACGGGGAGGAAGGGATCCTCTTCGTCGGCAAAGCCCAAGAGAAGGCCAGTGTCTTCCGTACGGAGAAGCGCCGCCGGCCCGACGGCAGCCGCTATCCGTGGATCATCCGCTCGACGACGCCGGTCAATCACTACTACATCTACCTCGTTGACCGCGACTTCGGCCCGCTGTTCATCAAGTTCTGCTCGTACTTTCCGTACACGGCGAAGGTCTGTCTCAATGGCCACGAGTGGCTGAAGCGCCAGCTCACGCGGCGGGAGATCGCCCATGAGCCCTTGGACAATGGAATCCGGTCGACCGAGGCTCCCGCCCGCGTCCAAGAGATCGCCAACGGCCTCGACGCCCCGAAGATCGACGCGATGTTCCGCAAATGGCTCGGGCGCCTGCCGCATCCGTTCGTCGCCGCTCACCGAGATGCCGGGTATCGGTATCAGCTCTCGATCCTGCAAGCCGAGTTCGCGTTGACCCAGGTCCTTGATCGGCCGCGCACCGGCCGCTGTTTCTTCGAAGAGGTCATTCGCGAGAATCTTGACGTCGGCCGGCCCGATCAGATGCAGCTGATCTTCGATCGGCGCGTCACCCGCCGCACACCGGGCCAGTTTCGTACGCGTGTGCTCACCGAAGGCGTCGTGCCGTCCCTCCACGTCCAGTACAAAAAGTCCAAGGTCAAGCAGTACCACAAAGAAGGTCAGGCTCTTCGCACGGAAACCACGATCAACGACACCTATGACTTCGAGATCGGTCGGGCTCTTCACAATCTGCCCGCGTTGCGGGAGATCGGCTTTGCCGCCAACCGGCGCCTCTTGCGCGTCGAACACTTGAGCCACGACTGCTTGATCGGCGAGGACGACCTCGAGGCCGTCAGCCAGCCGATCGTCGTCGACCACCAACGCGCCGCCGCCCTTCGGTTCGGGGACCGCCGCGTCCTCGCGCTGATGGAGATGCTCTGTCTGTTTGCCCTGAGTCCCACCGGGTTTCGGCATCGCGACGTGCGGCCCCAGATCGCCCAGTTACTCGGCCGCATCCCGGACGAGTACGGCGCTCATCAGACCACGTATGACCTGCGTCGGCTACGGTTGCACGGACTCATCGAACGAGTCCCCCGCAGCCATCGCTATCGCATCACCTCATTCGGCGCCCGCATGGCCATGCTGTACGTCCGGGTCTATGCCCGCGGCGTGCGCCCGGCTGCGTCCCTCCCAACATCACCCGGATCAGGCCGCGGCCCACACGCCCTGGAGCGTCTCGATGCGGCCCTGACCACGTTCCTTCAGGAGGCCCGACTTGTTGCCTGAAAAACTTGACTCAACTACTTACAATTCACGCGTTCAAGACTCCTAGGCGGACAACCGGGTACGTTCTCAGATCACAAGGAAGGAAGGGATGAACTCCGAAGCGCCGATTATGCGGGCACGCACTGCAAGCGAAGAGTCGATTAGTAGCGCACCGTGGTTTGCGACCTTCACGCTTTTGGATGCCGGCTGCGCGATTAGTTCTTCACAATTGCAACGTCTCGTAGCATCGATCGCCAGGCTTTGGCGCCGGACAATTGGCAGATTTGTCTAATCGACCATGGCCGTCCCGGGAGCGATGTGGCGGTTTGCGGTGCTGACAGGGTAGGAATGATCAGCGTCCTGGTGTTTGGGGAAGGTTCGTTGCGAAAAAGGCTCTTTGCGAAACCGGCGGGCGGGTCCAAACTCGAAGCCCACAGCCCGAAGCCTCAAGCCCAAAGTCCTAATCCCGGCTAATCCCGCACTCCTTGATCTTGTTCAGCAGCGTCTTGTAGCTGACGCGCAGATGCTCGGCGGCCCGGCGCCGGTTCCAGTGCACGTCCCGGAGCGTCTGTTCGATCACCGCGCGTTCCGCCTTGAGCGAGGCCGCCTTCGCAACGCCGGCAAGCGTCTGCCGGCCGCCGTATGGCGCCGCCACGTGCTCGTCGGATTCCGAAACGGCGTCCGCTTCGTCCCGTAGCATCTCGCCGCCGCCGAACTCCTCCGGTTCCGCGACGGCCACGCCGCCGTTTCCGCCGGCAGCGGCGCCGACGAACGCGAGGGCCGGCGCGCGCTGGGCGCGCTTGAGCTCGGACACCACGAGCCGCTCGTCCTGCAGAATGACCAGCCGCTTGACGCAGTTCTCCAGCTCGCGGATGTTGCCCGGCCAGTCGTACACGAGCAGCCGCTGCTTGAGATCTTCGGACACCACCGGGATTGGCCGGTTGTACTTCTGCGTGTACTTGGCGATGAAGAACTCCATCAGATGGAGGATCTCATCGCGCCGATCGCGCAGCGCCGGTACGTAAATCTCGATCACCTTGATGCGATAGTAGAGATCCTCGCGGAACTCGCCGCGAACCAACATCTCCTCGAGGTCGCGGTTGGTCGCCGCGATCACGCGGACATCGACTGTCTGGCGCTTGTTGCTGCCGAGGCGCGTGAACTCCGCGTCTTGAAGGACGTGGAGCAGCTTTGCCTGGAGCGGCGCCTTCATCTCGGGGATTTCGTCGAGGAGAATCGTTCCCCCGTCGGCCTGCTCGAACCTTCCAATCCGCGTCGCGGCCGCGCCGGTGAAGGCGCCTTTCTCGTGGCCGAAGAGCTCGCTTTCGAGCAGCTCGGTCGGAAGCGCGGCGCAATTGACCTTCACGAACGGCTTCGGCCGCCGGGGCGACCGCTGATGGATGGCGCGCGCGACGAGCTCCTTGCCGACGCCGCTCTCGCCCCGGATCAGGACGGTGACATCGCTGTCCGAGACCTGCTCGACAATCGTGGCGACGGTCTGCATCTTCTCGCTGTTTCCCCAGAAGAGGAACGCATGGGCCTGGTCGTCGCTCAACTGCTGGCGCAGCTGGGTCAACTCGGAGACCAGATGCATCTTCTCGGTGGCGTTCTTGATCGCGACGTCGAGCGCGATTTCTCCCAGGCCTTCCGGATCGTCGGGCTTGACGACGTAGTCCGCGGCGCCGAGACGCACCGCCTCCACGATCGTCGACGCCTGATCGCGCCCGGCCAGCATGATCGCCTGCGTCTCCGGGCGAGCGCTCTTCAGCGCGCGCAGCGTTTCGAGCCCGTCGAGGCCCGGCATCATCACATCGAGCAGCACGACGTCAGGGGGCTCGCCCTGACGGATGGCCGCCAGGATTTCATCGCCGCGCGAATAGCACCGGGTGTCGTAACCGCGCACCGACAGGAACGTCCGCAGGTACGTGGCAAAGGCCGTGTCGTCGTCAACGATGGCAACCGATGGGTTTCTCACCTTGGGTTCTCCCTAGGGTTCCGGGATCGGAATCGTCAGGGCCGCGGCCGATCTGGCGCGATCGCCGGTGGGTGACCACAGTCGGCCGCCATGCGCCGTGACGATGCGATCGGCGATCGGCAGGCTCATCCCTAGACCGCCTCGCCACTGCTCGAACACGTCCCACACGGGTGGACGGATTTCGGACAGCGACTGTAGTTCCGATGCGTCCGCTATCACGACACTGGCGACACGGCCATGTCCAACGACGTCTTGAATGGTGCAGTTGGCGACGACCAGCGTGCTGTCGGCTTTCTCGCGAAGAACCGCCGTCAGTAGCGCCGCCAGTGTTGTCCTGAGTCGATCGGGGTCACCCACCACGACCGCGTCCTCAGACGGCCGGCGCACCTCTAATCGCACACCCCGATCAGCCCCTTCATGCACACTTGCGGCCACCTGGGCTACCAGCGAAAACAGGCTGATTTCCACGCGGCGTAGCGTGATGGCACCCTCGTCGAGCTTGACCAGATCGGACAGCTCAGCCACGAGCCCCGACAGCCGGGCACAGCTTCGTTCGATTTCGCTGACCAGGCGCCGCTGATTGTCCGACAGCTCGCCGGCCTGCCCCTTCAAGAGCATCCGCGCATAGCCGGCCGCGACCGTCACCGGTGTGCGGAATTCGTGGACGGCCAGGCCAAGAAGACGCGCGCACGTATTGGGTGAACTCATAGTTTTTTGGGATCTTAGCTCGGTTGCGGACCCCCCTTCCGCGGAATCCCGCACGGCCGGCTGGTGTTTAGGAAGAGACGGGCTGCGGGGTTATCCTGTAAAGAAACGGGATTGGGGGTTCGGCCGCCTTCGTTCGCGCGCGGGGCTCCTCATGCGCGAACTTCGGCGAGCCGCGCCGAAGCGCGGAGCGCGAAGGCGGGGATTCGGGGTTCGGGACCGGGCAACCTTTATATATAGAGGACCGGGCACAACATGCTGCTGCGACAAGCGCCTGACATCCGTTATTCAGAAGTCACTCCGGAATCTCTTTACCTGCGCCGCCGCGAATTCATCCGGATGGCGTCCGGCGTCCTCGCC
>JACQTH010000110.1 GCA_016210935.1 Acidobacteriota bacterium
CCAGCAGTCGTGAGTCCGCCTGCGCCGCGGCGGGCGCCACGATCGCGCACGCGAACAGCGCGATCATCCACCGGCGCTGAATCTCCTGCATGAATCAAATGTCCGACAGAACCCCGGTGCTGTCGCCGAACTGATCCACCTCCACGCCCGCCTTGCCGAGAAGGTTCAGCAGGAGATTGTTCAAGGGCGTGTCCCGCGGATATGCGATGTGACGCCCGCCCTTGAGTTGCCCATTCGCCCCCCCCACCACCACGGCCGGCAGATCGTGGTGCGTGTGCCGGTTCCCGTCGCAAATGCTGCTGCCATAGAGCAGCACGCTGTGATCGAGCAGGCTCCCATCGCCGTCCGGCGTGGTCCGCAGGCGGTCCACGAGGTACGCGAATGTCTCGACGTGCAGCTGGTCGATCTTCAGAACCTTGTCGATCTTTTCCGGATCGTTCTGATGATGGGTGAGCGAATGGTGACCGTCGGAGACGCCAATCGACCGATAGCTCCGATTGCTGCCCTCGCGCGCCATCATCAGCGTCGTGACGCGCGTCATGTCCGTCTGCCACGCCAGCACCAGCAGGTCCATCATCAGCCGCGCCTGATCCTCGAAGTCCTCGGGGATGGCGGTGGGGCGTTCCATCGTCGGCACCGCGATGGCGGCGTTCCGTTGTTCCGCGCGCTGGATGCGGCGCTCGATATCGCGCACCGCGTCGAGGTACTCGGTGAGCTTCCGGCGATCCCCCGTTCCGACGCGCCGCGACAGCCGGTCGAGGTTCGCCGACACGTAGTCGAGGATGCTCCGGCGGTGATCCAGCATCGCGAGACGCGCCGCCGGATCGGTGCTGTCGGTCTCTCCGAACAGTCGCTCGAACACCGCTCGCGGATTGACTTCCACGGGCAACGGCGTGGTCGGCCCGCGCCAGGAGAGCGTGTTGGTGTACGCGCAGCTGTAACCGGAGTCGCAGCCGCCGGCGAGAAACGGCTGCTCGAGCCCGAGCTCGAGCGACGCGAGCTCCGTGTGCTGCCCGAGCGCCCTGGCCGCGATCTGATCCGCCGAAACGCCGGCGCGGATATCCGCGCCCTCGGTTTTCTTGGGATGAACGCCCGTGAGCCAGGTCGCGCCGGCGCGCGCGTGATCACCGGGACCGTCGCCGAGCGCCCGGCCGTTGACCTGCGCCAGCCCGCTCAGCACGACGAGCCGGTCGCGGAACGGCTCCAGCGACTTCAGCAGCGGCGTGAACTCGAAGCCCGAGCCTTCCGCCGTTGGCGTCCATTGATTCGGCCGGGGGCCGGCCGGACCGGTGCCGATGATCCCGTTCGGCACGTAGACAAATCCCAGGCGAACCGGGCTCGCGCTGGATTGGCCGAAGGCCGACAGGACCGGCACCATGCTGTCGAGCAGCGGGAGCGCGATCGTCGTGCCGAGACCGCGGAGAATCGTTCGCCGGGGCAGCGCTTTCTTCGTGAGGATCATGGCCGGGACGCCTTTCTCATCTGAAACGGCACGCTGTGGACGATTCCGCCAATCAACGAGGACAGCCGATAGTTGTCGCGCGCGGCGCCTCGAACGATGGATCGCACGGCGGGCTGATCGTAGAACTCGAGCCCGCGGCCGAGCGCGTAGATCATAAGTTTTTCCACGACCGTCCGCACGAACTCCTCGCGGTACCGTGTGAGCAGCAGATTCGTCAGCCCTGCGGGGCCTTCGAATCGGGTCCCGTCCGGGAGCGCGCCGGAGGCGTCGATGGCGGCCCCGGCCTCCTCGGTGCGCCACTTGCCGACCCCATCGTAGTTCTCCAGCGCAAGGCCCAGGGGATCCATCTTCATGTGGCACGCGGCGCAGGTGGCGTCGGACCGGTGCCGCTCCAGCTGCTGCCGCATCGACAGCGGTTTCCCATCTTTTCCGTGCGGGGTCAGGCTCGGGACGTTCGCCGGCGGCGGCGGCGGCGGCATGCCGAGCAGATTCTCCAGGACCCACTTCCCGCGCTGCACGACCGACGTTCTGTTGGGATACGACGTCGCCGTCAGGATGCTTCCATGCCCCAACAGGCCGCGGCGGTTAGGGTCGGTGGACGACACGCGCCGGAACTGCGGGCCGTGGATATTGGCGATGCCGTAATGTTGTGCCAGGCGCTCGTTGACGAACGTATAGTCCGCGGCCAGCAGATCGAGAACACTTCGGTCCTCGCGCAGGATGCTCTCGAAGAAGAGCGCGGTTTCGCTCTGCAGCGCCTCGCGCAGGCTCGCGTCGAACCGGAAGATGTCCGGGTCGGGCCGTACGGTCGCGACGTTGCGAAAGTACAGCCACTGACCCGCGAAGTTGCTCACGAGCGCGTGGGAACGCGGGTCGGACAGCATACGCCGCACCTGCTGGTCCAGGACGCCCCGATCCTTCAACCTGCCCTGATCGGCCAGATCCAGCAAGGCCTCGTCCGGAATACTGCTCCAGAGGAAGAAGGAAAGCCGTGACGCGAGGTCGTCGTCTTTGACGCGATGCACGCTGTCGCCAGCGCGGCTGGCCATGTCGCGCTCCATGCGGAAGAGAAACTCCGGCGCGATGAGCAGCGCCTCGAGGGCCTGTTGGATGCCGGCGTCGAAATCAGCCACCCGCCGGCCCCGCTCGTAGAACGCGAGCAGCGGCTCGACGTCGCTCGCGCGCGCGGGTCGGCGAAACGCCCGGCGAACGAAGGTCGTCAGAATCTTCTGCGCGCAGGGCCGTTCGTCGGCGGCGCTGGCCGGACGACACACGAAGATCTTCGCCCGGCTGGGCGTCTCCCCGCGGCCCGTCATGTCGTAGGGCCCCCCGATCGTGAGCTTGTTGACTTCGGCGGGCGCGCCACGTTGCGCCACCTCGAACAGCTTGATCCGCCGGCCATCCAGACGCAGATCGAGCGGAATCTGCGAGCGCGCCGGAGGCTCACCGTCCGGCTCGGTGGACTCCTTCGGGAATGTCACGCCGACGGTGTGCAGGCCTGCTTTGAGCGCGAGGCGGATTTCCAGGACGATCGGTTCCGGGGCGTCGGCGACGCGCGTGGGCGTCACGCGAAAGACGTACGTCCCGTCGAGCGGGAAGTAGTGCTGGAACGACAGTCCTCCTCTCGATCCGAACGGCAGCTCGTCGCTGATGCGTTCGTTTCGCCGGACCAAGCCCGTCAGCGGATCGCGCGGCGGTTCGAAAGTCTCCACGACCGGTTTCAGACTCAG
>JACQTH010000111.1 GCA_016210935.1 Acidobacteriota bacterium
AAATGCAACCCCGTGGTCGGCTCGTCCAATATATAGAGCGTGCGGCCGGTACCGCGACGCGACAGCTCCTTTGCCAGCTTGACCCGTTGCGCCTCTCCCCCGCTCAGCGTCGTCGCCGACTGGCCGAGCTCGATGTAGCCGAGACCGACATCCTGAAGCGTGCGCAGCTTTGTCGCGATGGCGGGAAAGTGCTCGAGGAGCGGCATCGCCTGATCGACCGTGAGGTCGAGCACGTCGGCGATCGAGGCGCCGCGGTATTTGATCTCGAGCGTCTCGCGGTTGTAGCGCCGGCCTTTGCACTCCTCGCAGGTCACGTACACGTTCGGAAGGAAGTGCATCTCGATCGCGATCACGCCGTCGCCCTGACAGGATTCGCAGCGGCCGCCCTTCACGTTGAACGAGAACCGGCCAGGCCGGTAGCCGCGGGCCCTCGCTTCCGGCACCATCGCAAACAGCTCGCGGATGTACGTGAAGAGGCCGGTATAGGTCGCCGGATTCGATCGCGGCGTGCGGCCGATGGGCGACTGATCGATCTCGATGACCTTGTCGATCAGCTCCGCGCCCTCGATCCGATCGTGCGCGCCCGGTTCGTCGGCGGCGCGATACAGCGTCCGCGCGAGCGACCGGTACAGAATGTCGTTGACGAGCGTCGATTTTCCCGAGCCGCTGACGCCGGTCACACCCACGAGCTGGCCCAGCGGGATTCGCACGTCGATGTTCTTGAGGTTGTTGGCGCGCGCGCCGCGAATCACCAGGTCGCCGGCGAGCGGCGGACGCCGTGCCCGAGGCGTTTCGATCATCCGTTCGCCGCGCAGATACTGGCCGGTGAGCGAGTGAGGCGCGCCTGCGAGCAGCTCCTCCGAGCGCCCCTGGAAAATCACATGACCGCCATGTTCACCGGCGCCGGGACCGAGATCGATGACGTAGTCGGCGGTGCGGATGGTCTCCTCGTCGTGCTCGACGACGATGACGGTGTTCCCCAGATCGCGCAGGCGCTTGAGCGTCGCGAGCAGCTGACGATTGTCGCGTTGATGCAATCCGATCGACGGCTCGTCCAGGACGTACAGGACGCCCATCAGGTTCGATCCGATCTGGGTCGCCAGTCGAATGCGCTGGCCTTCACCACCTGACAGCGTCGCCGCGCTGCGGTCGAGCGCCAGGTACCCGACGCCGACGTCGTTCAGAAAACGCAGCCGATCCTGAATCTCCTTGACGATCCGCGAGGCAATCAAGGATTCGCGCGCGCTCAGCGCCATTTCCGCGAAGACCTTCAGGCCTTCGGAAACCGGAAGCGAGACGTACTCGGCGATGCGCCGCCCCTTGACCCGCACGGCCCGGCTCGACGCTTTCAGCCGCTCGCCATCACACGCCGGACAGGGGCGCACTGAGCGGTAGGCGTCCAAGGCTTCCTGCTCGACCCAGGTGCCTTCCTCGAATCGGCGGCGCAGGTTGGGAATGATCCCTTCGAACCCCCGCCCGTACGGATCGCGCAGCCGGATCTTTCCAGCGGCCGCCCTCGAGAGGGCCTCGCCATGCTCCCGAGGGCCGTACAACAGGACCTCCTGCTGCCTGCGTGGAAGCTTCCCGAACGGCACGGTGAGGTTGATGCCGAAGTTGGCGCCGATGCCCTCCAGCGCGTCGCGGACCATCTTCCGATCCGCGCGCCCCCACGGGACGACGGCGCCGTCGAGCAGCGTCCTGGTGTCGTCGGGGACGACACGCCTGGGATCGAAATCATGAATCGCGCCAAGCCCCTGACATTCGGGGCAGGCGCCGTGCGGAGAATTGAAGGAGAACGCGCGCGGCGTCATCTCGGGCATGCTGATGCCGCAATACACGCACGCGAGTCGCCGCGAAAACAGCTTGTCGCCGCCCGCCAGCGTATTGACGATCACCACCTCGTCCGCCAGCGCAAGGGCGATCTCGAGCGATTCGGTCAGGCGCCGTTCGATCCCGGCTTTGATGACGAGGCGATCGACGACGACCTCGATGGTGTGGTTGCGCCGCCGCTCGAGCGTGATGTCCTCCTCGAGCGAGCGCAACTGGCCGTCGACGCGGGCCCGCAGGTACCCCCGGCTGCGGAGCTGATCCAGCTCCTTCTTGAATTCGCCTTTCCGGCCCCGCACGATCGGCGCCAGCACGTTGACGCGCTCGTCGGCCGGCGCCAGCATCACGCGCTCGACAATCTGCTCGACGCTCTGCGAGGAGATCTCGCGGCCGCACTGATAGCAGTGCGCCACGCCGATATTCGCGAACAGGAGCCGCAGATAGTCGGAGATTTCGGTGACGGTTCCGACGGTCGATCGCGGGTTCGACCCGGTCGTTTTCTGCTCGATCGAGATGGCCGGAGAGAGGCCGTCGATCAGGTCGACGTCGGGCTTCTCCATCTGCTCGAGAAACTGGCGCGCGTACGAGGACAACGACTCGACGTACCGCCGCTGGCCTTCGGCGTAGATGGTGTCGAAGGCGAGCGACGACTTGCCCGAGCCGGACAGGCCGGTGATGACCACCAGCTTGTGGCGCGGGAGATCGACGTCGATGTTTTTCAGGTTGAGGACCCGCGCGCCCCGAACGGAGAACCAGTCGTGCCCCAAGGCCTCTGAGCAATGTGAGGAATCGACGCCGCGCCCGAAACAACC
>JACQTH010000112.1 GCA_016210935.1 Acidobacteriota bacterium
AGACGTGTCGATGGGGATGGTGCCGGGCCGGATCTGTCGAAGGTCGACGCGATTCTCTTCGTGGTGGATCTGACGAACAGCCGGCCCGGGGAGTCGGGGCGCCTGATTATCGCGGCGCCCGTGCTCGAACGCACTAAGTGGCCCACTATGTCCGTGCGGTGAGCAGCAAGTAAGCGGCAGCCGCGCCGAACAGGATATTCGGCGACCAGGCCGCGAGCAGGGGAGGGATGACGCCGCCGCTCCCGATCGCCGCGAACACGCTCACGGCTGTCCAGTACACCAGAGCCAATACGATCCCCACTCCGACGCCGTACAAGGCGCCGCGCGTCCCCGTGGTCACCGCGAAGGGGACCGCGATGAGCGTCATGATGACGCTGATGAATGGAAACGCAATCT
Organism: Acidobacteriota bacterium; assembly: GCA_016210935.1. Lineage (GTDB taxonomy): Bacteria > Acidobacteriota > Vicinamibacteria > Vicinamibacterales > JACQTH01 > JACQTH01. The sequence goes on from JACQTH010000112.1 coordinate 397, forward strand.
TCCGATGCAGCGATACGGTGTACGGCACGGCGTTGAAGCCGCTCATCGTGAGCGATTCGATGTAGTCACGCAACTGGCCGTATGTCATCCGATCGGCTTCGGGCAGCTCGGTCTTGAAGTACTGCGGCGACTCGAGCGCCAGCAACCGTTCCTGGAACGTCCGGTAAAGGCGTGGCGACGTCACGTCGAACTCGCGCACCCATCCGTGCACGCCGGCCCAGACCCCTTTGTCGGCTTCGGGCGCCGGCAGGCCCTTGAAGGAGGCGCGCGTCGCGAACGTTCGCCGCGCGAGCCCCCAGCTCTTCTGATCGAGGTCGAAGATCGAGAGCCCGTTCAGCTCGTTTCGCGCCGGGTCGAAATAGAGGTAGTGATAGATGTTGCCGTCGCGGCCGACCATCCATTTCCGGTTCAGCACGTCGAACGTCTGCGGTGACCCGCCTCGGATGACGTGCCGCAGGCGCTCCGCCCGTTGATTCGCGTGCGGGACGGCGTACTCGCCCAGCCCGAACAGGATCGCGCTGGCAGCCACCCCCACCAGAAACAGAGGAGCCGCCATGCGGTACAGACTCACCCCGCAGGCCTTCATGACGACGAGCTCGCTGCTTTTTGTCAGCAGACCGACGGCCACGAGCGCCGAGACGAGCACCGACAGCGGAATCAGGAAATAAATGAACTGGGGCGTGGCGTACCAGTAGTACCCGAACACCATCCGCGCGGTGGCCTGGCCTTTGAAGATCTTGTCGGAGAGGTCCACGAAGGTGGAGATGTAGAAGATCCCAAGAAACCCGGCGAACGCAAGGCCGAAGATCCTGAGGTCCATCCCTAGGACATACAGGTCGAGAAGCCGGGGCCGCGGAATGGCCAAATGGGGGATTCGGATCACCACGACGGGCCGAGCCGCTGCACGAGCGGCCGGTGGTCCGCCGGCAAGCGCCTTTGGGACGCCCGGTTCCTCGCGCTTCGCAAGCGCCGGAAGAGGCAGCTGAAAGCGACTGCCGGTCGCCCGCGCGCGCCACCACACCAGCACCACGCCGGCGAGGCCCAGGACGATGTTCGGGAGCCAGGGGGCCAGCTCAGGCCAGATCTTGGCGCCTTTCGCCATCGACATGCCCGTCCACATGATCACGTAGTAGACGAAGATCACGCCGATCCCGAGGACGAAGCTGGCGAGCTTGCCGTCGCGGCGGCTCGAGGCGCCAAGCGCGAGGCCCAGCGCGCCAAACACGAGACACGCAACCGGGATGGAGAATTTCTTCTGGATCTCCATGATCTGGTTGTGGACCGGAACCCCCTGGCGCCGGTTCTCCGCGATGATTCCCTTCAGCTCGGCGATGCTCATCTCCGAGTCGCCCTTGGCCGGACCGGTGCGCGGAAAGACCGTTTCCGGATCGAGTGTCAGGACGAGACGGTCGAACTTCGTGGTCCGGTACTTCTCGGGGCCGTCATTGGGTGCCTCGTGGCTGCTGCCGTTCTCGAGCACCACCGCGACCGTGCGCTTGTCACGGTCGATCAGCATCCGGCCCTTGGTGGCGAGATAGACGAGCGGCTGGGTGTTGTGCCGCGAGTCGGCCACGAAGACGTCTCGCCACCCTGAGTTGTCCGGCGGTACATCGCGAACGTAGAGGACCAGGTTGGGGAAGTCGTCATAGAAGACGCGCGGCTTGACTTCCCCTTCGGCCCGTTCCGCGACGAGCCGGAACTCGATTTCGCGATAGGTCTGGTTCGCGGAGGGCTTCCAGACGATGAGGACATAAGAGGTCGCCGCCCAGGCGGCCACCGATAGCAGTCCGATGGGCCACAGGAGCCTGTAAAGGCTGACGCCGCAGGCCTGGAGGGCCACCCATTCGCGGTCGCCCGAGAACCGCCCGAGCGCCATCAGGATGGCCAGCAGAAGCGCCATCGGGATGGTCAAGGCGAGAGCCTGTGGCAGGAGGGTGGCCATGACGCGGAGGACGGTCGGGGTGTCCACGCCTTTGGCGATGAACTTCTCGGCCAGCTCGATGATGAAGGGCACGATGATGATGAAGGTGAACACCAGCAGCGCGAGGACGAAGGGGGGCAGGATCTCGCGAATGAGATAGCGATCGACGATGCGGAGGGGCTGGAGGCGGAGCTTCACGAAAGGCTCGAAGCCTGACGGGATTTGGGATTGGGGATTCGGGATTCGGAAGACAGACAGAAGACGGTGACGACGAAACCGCTACCTCCGAATCCCGAGCCCAGAATCCCGAACCCCGGCGGCGAAGCGTCCCCCAAAGGTTAGCACACCGGACCGACCCGGAACCCCGGGGGGCGACGCTGGGTAACGCGCTCTTTCGGGGCATTTTGGGCTGATTCACTCAGAGTCTGATAATGGATGTTATGTTAACCTAAAGTCCACCGCCTGGGCTGCTCCACCTGAAACCAGTCGTTCGCCGCCCCCGTCTCGCCTTGCGGCGCTGCGAGCCACGCCGGAAAACGTGCGGGACGGCCACTCTGACCGCAGCACGCTCGGGTCGCGCCGCCAGCGTTCGCTCCGCGAACGCCGCTCCGCACAGGCAGACGATGACCTGCGTTTCGATCGGCGCTCCGACTCGCGGATCCCCTCAGCCGCCCGCACGTTTTCAGATTCTTGAGTCCGACGTGCCAGGTCTTATCC
>JACQTH010000113.1 GCA_016210935.1 Acidobacteriota bacterium
GCATCGGCGGCCTGACGATGTTCGAGAAGCAGTCGGTCGGCTTCACCGACGATGAGACGTTCTTGACGGAGAACTTCGGCGGCGGCGTGAAGTGGTACTTCGGGCGCTGGGGCGTCCGCGGCGACTACCGCTTCATTGCGATCAACTCGAAGGACGGCGCGCCGGAATTCTTCGGCCGCGACGATCGCTACGGTCACCGCGTCTACGCCGGGCTCATCTTCGGTCTGGGCAAGTAGGGGAGCTGGTCAGATGACCTCGACCCGCGCGCGGGTACTGGGACTGCTGCTGCTGGGCGTGGTGACGCTGCCGTCCGGCGTCACCGCGCAGGCGGTGAAGGCGGCGACGGATGACGGCGCGCCCGCCGGATGGCGGGGCGCCGGGTCGATTCCGATCGCCGCCCGGCACCGTTACCGGATGGCCGCCAAGATCCGGCCGCTTCTGCTGTTCTGGATCGGTCGCGACGATGTCGGCGGCGCGCAGGTCGTGTGGCGGCGGAGTCCGGACGGAGCGGTTGGCTTCGAGCTGCTGATTGGGTCGGATCCCGCGCGGGCCCCGCGCCGCGTCAATCGCTGGGGGTACATCGCCGAAGAAGTGCGTGGATCGGAAGCGCGCCTGCTCGGCGTGATGAAGCAGTCGAACGAGCAGTCGCTCGACGAGGCGAAGGCGAAGCTCGCCGCGGAAGGGCAGAGCGGTCAATACGTCTTCAAAGCGATCCGCGCGGTGGCGACCGCCGGCGAGGCGAGCTCCAGAACGACCACCATCCACGTGACGCGCGATCTGACGTTCCACGACGTCGCGACGCTGCTCGAGCTCGTGGAGCGTGAGTCGGCCAACGGCAAGCTCCGTCAGGTGCCACTGCCCGGCGGCACGCGTCCCGGGTTTCTCGTGGCCCTGAGCGAGCTCATCCAGCGCAGTATCGAGATCACCGGACAGCTACCGCGCAACGCGCGCGCGCTGCCGTACATCTTCAACGGCTCGCTCTGTGATCTGACCCTCGTGAACAGCGAGCGGGTCCGCGAGGCAAAGGTCGGGACTCACGCCTACAGCGACGTCATTCGTACAAAGTTCGAAGCGCGGAACCGCGTGACGGGCAAGGCCACCGAGTTCGAGCTGCTCTACGGCGCCTCCGGTCCGCTCGCCGGTGTGCCGGTTCACGCGGTCTATCAGCCGCGCTGGTGGTTCCAGGTCGAGCTGTTTCTCGCAGACACGGATTAGCCCTCGGAGGCACGCGTCATGTTTAGAGCGAGCACGGTGGCTCTCATCTTGACCGACGGCGTCGGCGGTTCCCGGAACGCGGCGCGCTGCACGGTCGTCGCCGGGTTGGATCTCACCGAGCGGGCCGTCCTCGCCGCCCACCGAGCCGGCATCGATCGCATCCACATTGTCGGAGCTCACCTGCCGGGCGACGGGGTCTTGCACCGTCTCCGCGCGCGGGGGCTCTCGATCGTCTGCACCTTGACGCTCGGCCACGGCCCGTTCGAGGCGGCTCCGCGTGACAGCACGCTGGTGGTGCTGCCCGTCGACACGCTGGTCGAGCCGGCGGCGATTCGCGCGCTCCTGGAGCGTGCCTCGCTCGGAGTCGGGGAGGCCACACTCGTCATCGATTCGCGGCCCGAGGCGCGCCACCGGTTGCTCGACGTCTCGGACGGGAGGGTGCGCGGGTTCGTGACCGATGGCAACGCCGCGGCGACCGGCCTCGCGCTCCTGTCGCCGGAAGCCGTTCAGATCGTCCGCCACGCGCCGTCGGTGTGGGCGGCGTTCCGCCGCCTGGCCCGAGCCACGTGGCTGTGGGCGGTCAGCGTCGACCCTCACTTCTGCGAACAGCTCGGCGCCGACGAGGACTGCGCCCGCCTGGAGCGCGAGTACATCCGGCATGCGAATGGCGGCGACAAGGAAAGCTTTTTCACCAAACAGATTCGGCGCGTCTCGATCCCCGTGACCAGACAACTGCTGCGGCTGCCGGTCACCGCCAATCACGTGACGATGGCTGGGCTCGCGTTGAGTGTGGCGGCCGGCGTCTCGTTTGCGGTCGGTGGGTATTGGGCCGGCCTCATCGGAGCCGCCTTCTACTACGTGAGCACCGTGCTCGACTGCTCGGATGGTGAAGTCGCCCGCGCCAAGTACTGCGAGTCCCGGTTCGGCTGTTGGCTCGAGACCTGGGCGGATTACGCCTCGTACGTCTTCGCCTGGGCGGGGATCACGACGGCGGCGCTTCGCGCCAATCCTCACAGCACCTATTCACGGGCGGCCATCGCGGCCCTCGCGTCGAGTGTCCTGATGTTCGCCTTCGTCGCCTACCTGCGCCGCCGCACGGCCGGCGCCAATCCCGGACACTTCGACGATGCGCTGGGCGCGACGCTGGCCGTCGAAAGCCCGATGCACCGCTTTTCGGGATGGGCGCGCCAGTGGATCAAGCGAAGCTGCCTCGCGCACCTCCTGCTGTTCCTGGCGGTCATCGGACAGCTTCCATTCCTGCTGTTTCTCTGGGCCTTTGGCAGCACCACCGCCC
>JACQTH010000130.1 GCA_016210935.1 Acidobacteriota bacterium
CATGTGCGGTCGCGCAAACTAGTAACGAAGCTTCGCGTGCTTCACTGGTCGGTTTGAGGCGAAGCTTCGTTACAGAAACCCCGAACCGAGCCCTCCGGGTACTGCCATTCCGGCTCAAGCCCGCGGTGCGCGCGGCCGATAAACGTAACGAAAGCCCGCTTCAAGGGGACTGTCCCCTTGAACGGGGTCGGGGCATGGGGACTGCCCCTTGGAAATCGCCCGGGGCGGAGTCGAACGGCGGAGCTGGAATCCCTGGGCAGGTGAGCTGGAATCCCAATGTTTTCAGGTCAACACCGTCGTCTTGCCTTGATCGCGACCGCCGGGGTCCTGGCCCTCGGCGCCATCATCTATTTCATCGCGACCACCCAGCGTGACTCCACGAAGGAAATCGCCTTTTCGGACTTCCTGCGGCTCGTCGAGAGCGGCGGGGTGGCTGAAGTCATGTTCGCGGATCAGGCCATCGATGCCACGCTTCGCAGCGGCGCGCACGTCATGACGGTGCCGCCCGTGGGCTATGTCGCCGCAAACCCGACGTTGGTGCCGGACCTCGTTCGCCGTCAGATCAGGATCGTGGTGCGGCATCCTGCCGAGCCCGGCGCGTACAACCTCGGCGCGCTGGCGCTCGCGGCCGCGTTCCTGGGCCTGGTTGGCTTCACGTTGTACCGCGTGACGTCCGGACGCATTCCATCGCTCGAAAACAAGCCGCGCCTGGCGTCGCAAGACACAGCGCCGATCACCTTCAAGGACGTCGCCGGCGTTGATGAGGCGAAGGACGAGGTCAAGGAGATCGTCGACTTCCTGAAGGCCCCGGAAAGGTTTGCGGCGATCGGCGGACGCATCCCGAAAGGCGTCCTGCTCGTCGGGCCGCCCGGAACGGGGAAGACGCTCCTGGCTCGGTCCATGGCGGGCGAGGCGGGGGTGCCGTTCCTGCTGTCGAGTGGCGCCGATTTTGTCGAGATGTATGCCGGCGTCGGCGCGTCGCGCGTGCGCAAGCTGTTCCGCGAAGCCTCGCGTCACAAGTCGTGCATCATCTTCATCGACGAGCTCGACGCCGTCGGCCGGCGCCGCGGCGGGAACTCGCTGAGCCACGAAGAGCGCGAGCAGACGCTGAATCAGCTTCTCGTCGAGATGGACGGTTTCGCCACGCGGCAGGGAATCGTCGTGGTCGCGGCCACCAATCGTCCGGACATTCTCGATCCCGCGCTGCTGCGGCCCGGCCGCGTCGACCGTCAGGTGATGGTCGGATGCCCCGATCTGAAAGGCCGCGAGGCGATTCTGGGCGTTCACTGCAGGAAGGTGGCGCTCGACGGGACCGTCGAGCTGCGCGCGATCGCGCGCGGGACTCCGGGATTGTCGGGCGCCGATCTCGCGAATCTCGTGAACGAGGCGGCGCTGCTGGCAGCGCGTGCCGGTCGCGAGAAGGTCACGACGGCCGATCTGGAAGCGGCGCGTGACAAGGTGTTGATGGGCGTCGAGCGCCGATCGCTCGCGTTGACGGAGGCCGAGCGCGTCAACTGCGCGTATCACGAAGCCGGGCACGCCGTGGTCGCGGCGTTGCTGCCGCACGCGGATCCGCTGCACAAGGTGACCATCATCCCGCGCGGCCGGGCGCTGGGCGTGACGATGCAGCTGCCGGAACAGGATCGGCATACCCACACCAAGGATTATCTCCAGGCCCAGATTGCGATCCTGATGGGCGGACGCGTCGCCGAAGAGCTCTTCATGAACCACATGACGAGCGGCGCGTCGAACGACATCGAGCGGGCGACCGATATCGCGCAGAAGATGGTGTGCGAGCTGGGGATGTCGTCGCTCGGGCCGATGGCGTTTCGCCACGGTTCAGAAGACCGTCCGTTCACGTTGAGCGAAGACTCGGCGCGGCGGGTCGACTCCGAGGTGCGCGAGATCGTGATGCACGGCTACCACGTGGCCCACGACCTGCTCGGCAGCAACCGCGAGGCTGTCCGTGCGCTCGCCGCGCAGCTCCTCGAGGTCGAATCGCTCGACGGGTCGGAGATTCTAACGATTCTGCAATCCAACGGCGCGCCCGTTCAGAACGGCGCCACCGCCGGCTGAACGCAGGCGCCCATACAACCCACCAGTTTCCTCCTTCGTGGCTTCCGCCTGAACCTTGTGGAAAACACGCTTCGTCCAGGCGTTTTCCACAGGTTCCTTTAGGCGGAAGTTCGGTCAAAGTCCTAAGTCGAGGGTCATCCCGATGACTTCCGACTGTATAGGGCTTCCGACTTTAGACTTCTGACTTCCGACTGCCTATACTTCGCCGCGGAGGCCACGACCGATGCGAACCCCCTGGAACGTCGCCGCTGCGGCGATCGTTGCCGCGCTCGTCTCGTCTGCTCTTCCGTCCGCGCAGCA
>JACQTH010000119.1 GCA_016210935.1 Acidobacteriota bacterium
CGTTGAGATGGGCAGCTGTTCGGTTGGCGTTCTGACAACTGAGGCAATAGCGCTTGAGCACCGCGTGGTAGTCGGGTGGCGCGGCGGCGGAAGCCTTGACCGCCGGCGCCTGCACGGCGGGCGCGGGAGGCGCTAGCCTCGCTAGCCCCCGCGTAGCGGGGCTATTGGATAAAGCTTCATGATCTCGCGAAGCGCTGGTCGATCTGAGGCGGAACTTCGCCAGATCGGGCGCCGCCACCAGGGTGAGAGAAGCCGCAAGCGTCACACTGAGCACACCGATACCAAGGCTCGCGGGGCGGACAGTCTTCATCCTGACGCTCCGGATGCGGTTGCTGACGACGATCCTGTGAATTCTAGCCGGTCAGGTCCGGTTTTGTATGCCGGACCGGGGTATCCGGACCCGCGAAAAAATGGCCCGAAAGCCGCTGGCCAACACATTTTCTTCGTTGCTGGACCCCTTTACTCCTGATTTACCGGCTGCTCTTCGTTCCCCCATCGGTCGTGATGACCGGCTTCGGCTTCCCAGGCTGCCGGCTCTTCAAATGCTCCGGCATCTCCAGCCTGGGGACACCCTCCACCCACCACTTGGGGGCGGGCTTCCCCATCAGGTGCGCGTCGAAGAACTCCTTCATCCGCATCGTGTAGTCCTTCTGGTTCGGCCGGCGCACCAACCCGTGATTCTCACCGGGATACTCGAGGAGCACGACCGGCTTCTGCAGACGCCGGAGCGTGTTGTAGTACTCGATCCCTTGCGTGAAATCGACGGCGCCATCCCTGTCGTTGTGCAGGATGATGAGCGGCGTCTTCACGTTCTTCGCGTGCGCGACCGGCGAGTTGCGCGTGTAGGCCACCCAGTTCTCCCACGGGCCGCTCGTGAAGCGTCCCTGGCTGCTCTCGAAGATCGCGCCGTTCGTGCCGCCGGTGTTCTTGTACAGGATCGCGTACATGCTGATCATGTTGGTCAGCGGCGCGCCCGCGACAGCCGCGGCGAAGAGATCGGTCTGCGTGATCAGAAACGCCGTCTGGTATCCGCCCCACGAGTGCCCGTGGATGCCGATCCGCCTCGGATCGACGACGCCGGTCGCAATGGCCGCCTTCACGGCCGGCACCATGCACCACACGGCTGACATGCCCGGATCGTTCAGCTTGTAAGAGATATCCGGGTTGAACACGGCGTAGCCGTTGCTCGTGTAGGCCGCGGCGTTGAATCCGTTGGCCGTCGGGCGCGAGTAGAAGTTCTTGGTCTGCGACATCTTCTCGTAGAAGTACACGATCGTCGGGTACGTCTTCCCTTTCTCGTAGTTCGCCGGCAGGTGCAGCGTGCCCTGCAGTTTGTCGCCTTTCGCGCTGACGTAATCCACCAGCATCGACCCGCTCGACCAGAGAAACTGTTCGGTACCCGCCGCAAGATTCGTGAGCCGGCGGCCGTTCGTGAACGACGCATCGGTGACGTAGAAATCGGGCGGATCCTTCTGCGTCTCGCGCGTGTAGACGTACACCTCAGCCCGTTTCGCTTTCATCGGTGCCCGGTACGCGGCATCGTCCCACGTCAGGCGCTTGACGCCCGGCCCGCCCGGCTCGATGACCCCGATGCCGGCCTTCTTCGTCCACTCACCGTACGCGGAGAGATAGATCGGCTTCGACAGGTCGAGGCCGCGCAGATCCGGATCGAGGCTCGTGAGCCCGCGATACCGAACCTGCTCCGTGCGACCGTCGCCCGTCACGTTCGTCGCGCTGCCGCCGCTCACAGGCACCTGCCAGATGTCCCAATTGTCGGAGAGAAACACGAACTTGCCGTCCTTGGACCACCCTGCGGTCGGGGTCGGCGGCTTCATGATATTGACGTCGCTCTCGGTGTTGATGAACGACGTGGGAACGTCCTTCGTGATGTTGAGCGATTGACCGGTGGCGAAGTCGTACGTGTAGAAATGGCCATCCTCGTAATAGAGGAAGTGAGTACCCGCCGGTGACGCGGGATAGCTCCAGCGGGATTTCTTCAGCGCGAGTGTGCGCTCGCCTGTCTGCAGGTCGATCGCGTACACGTCCGCGTATCGGCGGCCATCCAGATTGCCATACAGCTCGTACGGATCGTCATTCCGTCCAATCGCAAACTTGTGCTCCGGCGCCGGCGTCACATCCCGCAACTCATCATCCGCGAGCCGGATGAACTTCTTCTCGGCCGGCCGGTAGAGCGCGAGATAGCTGAAGTTCTTGTCCAGGTTTTCCTGAACCTGCTGTTGGGACTGCAGGCGCGAATCTTTCCAGTGCCAGATGATGAGATCTACCTTCTCGTCTGCGGGCGTGTCGTCGGTGGGCCGCGATGGCGTCTCCTCTTTTTCGCCTTTTTCGCCGGCGGGCTTCTCCTTCTTCTTGACGGCGCGAATCCCGAACAACAGCCCATTCAGATCTTTGGTCCACGTCGCCGACCTCGTGGACGCGACCGTCATCCCCTCGGGGAAATTCGGCGCGTCGGCCGGATTGAACACGGTCTTCTGCTGCCCGGTTGCCGCAATCTCCTTGAAGGCGACCACGCCGTACAGCCTGTCTTCGTACGATTTGTCGTCAACGCCCTTCAACACCGCCAGCCCGTCGCCCTCTTCGGTCCAGGTCAGGCGCGAGTACACCCCGTTGCCGTCCGATTCGATCGAACGAATCGAGCCGGTGGCCATCACGCGGAGCATGACGCCGTTGCCGGCTTTGTCCTGCGCGTCGATCGTCCACGCCAGGTATCGTCCTTTCTTGTCGAATGTGAACTCGGACACGTTGCCGATGTTGATCTCCTGGCCGGTGGCCAGCTCGCGCAGGAGCAGGTCGCTGCCGCGCGGCCGATCGTCGCGAGAGCCCGATGATCCACTTCCACCAGCGGGCGGGGGACCGCCGGCCGGCGGCGCGCCTCCACCGGATGGCGCATCCGGTCCGTACTTATGCAGCGCGATCCACCCCGGGTTCTCACCGGAAAACGCGAAGCGACGGACCTTCGCGATCTCGATTCTTTCGCCGGTCGCGAGATTGACGATGGCCGCCTTGTTCTGTAGCGGTCTGCGCTGGCGGCGCAGCTGCGCGGCCTCGCTTCGCGACGGCTGAATCGTGAACGCCGCATACTGGGCGTCCGGGGAGAAGGCGAGACTGAACCCTCCCACCGGTCCTTCCGGTGGCGGCTGGCCCGGCGTCGGAGGCGTCGGCGGAGGCAGCTCGCCCACCGCAAACGCGTATTCCTTGTCTCCCTTCGTCTGGCGAATGACGACTTCCCCATCGCCTTCGATGGGCCCGATCCGATAGGCAAACCAGGCCCCGTCCTCGGAGAGCGCTGTCGCGCCGACGGATCGCCATGCCATGATGTCGGCCAGCTCGATCGGACGTTGATCGGGCGCCGCCGCGCGAAATGGCGCCGCGCTGAACACCAGGAGCAGAGACACCGCAACGATGACGCCCGGACGCTGCCTGCTCATACAATTCCTCCCGAAAGTGCGATGACAGAGCTTAAAGGATTTCCCGGAAGATGTGGGACGAAGCGTGAGAGCCTGTGAATTTATCGGCTGCGGGCTACGGGCTTCAGACTCCGGCAACGCAGATACCGGTGCAATCTTGCCGAAGCCCGAAGCCTGTAGCCTGTAGCCCCCGCAGCTGCGTCCCAGGTCAGAACGTCGCCAGAGCCATGAACGGCGACGCGGTGCCGCCGGGGATGCGCATAATCGTCCAGGACACCATGAATTCCCAGCGCCGCAACCGCGCCGCGACCTGGGCCAGATCCTCGTAGTAGCCGTTGTCCACGATCGGCGTGCCCATGATCGGAATCAGGATGTCGTGAATCGGGCGCGGCCAGCCTTCCACGCCGGACGGCTGGACATCAGGCACCGCATCCCCGCCCAGCAGTGCGATATCCCGCTGCTTCAGCCACGGCAGCACGGACGCGTGCAGACCTGCAGTCTCCCGCGCCGCGCTCCACGGGCCGGTCCTGGCGCGCCGCGCCCAGCGGCCCGTCCGGAGGAAGACGGCGTCGCCGCTGCCGATCGTGATCCGCGCAAATTTCTCCCACGCCTCGAGATCAGCCACGTAGATCGGCGTACGCGCATCGAGCCACTCCACGCCCTTCAGGAGCGGCAGGTCGATGAGAACGCCGCGGGTGATGTAGCCCGGCCCCATGCGATCGACGGCGTCGTCTTTACAACCTTTCTGATCGAGATTCTGCGGAAATCCATTGAAGACGACCGGCTTGTCTCTCGTGCTCTGGACCGCGTAATGACACAGCGCGTCCATGTGCGGGTGCGTGCCGTCATGCACGGCGAAGCTCACGGCATCGACCGCGGCACGCACGCGGCCCGTAGCCGGATCGATCGACGTCATCCAGTGCTTCGTCTCAGCGTTCATGCTGCCAGCGTCGATCGCCTTCTCGAGCTCCGGGAAGCGGTGCAGCGATACCGAGATCCCTTCCTTGACCAGACGCAGGGCCGCCAGCGTTTTTTGCGGGGTAATGAGGTTCAGCGTGCCGCGCTGATCCTCCTTCCCCCAGCGGCCCCAGTTCGACAGCTCCTTCTCCCATCGCTCCATCTGCTCGCCCGTGACCAGATTTGGCGGCGCCTGGGTCGAGGGATGCGGCTGAAGAGGTGCGGGCTGACCTGGCGATGCCGTCGGAGCTTGATGGCCTGCAAGCGATCCGAATCCAGAGAGCGCTACAACGCTCGCCAGCGCCGCCACGAGGTGAATGTCACCCTTGGTCATGGTGCCTCCCGCACGAACACTCTACCGACGTCGCTGAGCGTTCGTCGGCAAAAAAGACGCTACTGCGACGGCTGGCGCGATCCTTCGGGCGCCAGCATTCGCTTTGTATCGTCCCGCAACTCTCCCGTCAGTTCCCATTCGATCAGCGACATCGGCACAAGCCCGGCCGCGTCGAACGCGTCCATGAAGCCTTTCAGGGTGAAGGCCGCGCCCAGCTGGCGCTTGCGCGCGGCCAGCAGGCGCTCGATCTGGATCTTGCCAGTCAGATAGCTCGTCCCGTACGCCGGCTGCTGCAGATACAGATGCTGCTCGTTCCTCACGAGCCGGCCGTCCAGGCGCAGCCACCCTCGTGGCGTGTGTGTTGACGCGAAAACCGCTGCCTGTTCGAGCGTGAGCTCGCGGCTGTGCATCCGCAGGTCGCCCAGCGCGCGTGCCGCCCGCTGCGCCACCAGGATGTAGATGAGCTCGCGCGATCGCGGGCGCGCGTCGAACATCCCGGCCTGCAGCATCAGCTCCTCCCACCCGGTGGCGTGCCCCTCGGTTCGCGTATTGAAGATGTTGTAAAGGAGTGGGCCGCGGCGAATCGGGCTGGGATGGGGCTCCTCCCGCATGCGCGCCTTGTCGAACCAGTGATAGCCGTGCGTTCTCATCACGACGGGGTCTCGATAATCGACCTCGGTGAAGAATTCGCGCGGTCCCGGATTGAAGCGACCGACGCGTGCACGCAGCCCGGCGTCGAAGTACGGCTTCACCGTGAGGATCTGACGGTCCCGCAGGAACGTCATGTACTCGGTGACGGCGGTGTCGAACCGCCGCGCGTGCTCCTCCTGGCTCGAGATGACCTCCTGCGGCGGCAGAGAGGCGTTGCGATGCTCTTCGAGGGCAAGCATCGCGTGCGACCGCGCCAGCTCGCGCTCCATCAACACCACCTCATCGCGCCATGTGTGCGGCACGAGCTGAACGTTCCGGAGATGCCAGCTGTAGTGGTCCACGCCCACGCCGGACGCGGCCGTCTTCGATGCGGCGCGCGCCTCAAGCCATGACACGAACGTATCGGTCGCCGCCCGGGCACGCTCGATATCGCGCCGCAGCTCGGTTGCGGCCGCCGGCACTAATGAGGTGAGCCGGGTGAGGCTTGCGCTCTGATCGCGGATTCGACCGGTTCCATACGTCCAGAGATCGCGGCCGTTGCCCGTCAGGTTTACTTTCGCCTGCTCGAGCAGCGGCGGAATGATCCGGATACCGGCGCCAATGGTCGCGGCGTCTTCAGCGGACAGCGGAAAGCGGTACTGCCACAGCTCCACGGCACCCGCGGCGTGCGGTCCTTCGCGCGCGGGCTGGTCGCTTTCGTCGAAAAAGATCGTGACGTAGAACGCCGGATTGTTCGCCCACGGTCGCAAGACACGGTGATCGAAGTCGAGACCGTTCATCTCCGCCCGCACGACGTGATAGTCGACCTGCTGCGGGATGGGCCAGCCGCTCGGGTCGATGCGTGCGAGGCGCTGCTGGTAGTCGCGCAACCGTCGATGCTGCGCCGCCATCGCAGCGACGCTGTAATCGGGCACGCTCTTGACGAGTCGCGGCTTCTGAAACGCGCGCCAGTCATTGAAGAGCGCGACCAGGTCCTCGTAGCGGCTGGCAGCGCGCCCCTGCGCGTGCGTCGGTGGTGTCGCGCCAACCTGCACGCACAGCGCGGCAGCGAGCACGCCGATGACAGCTTTGGTCATGACCCGGCGATTCATCGCACCACCCAGTTCCGGACGAAGGACATGTGGGAAGGGATTATAGTCGCGCGGACACAGTTCACAGCATGCGGCCGGGGTCGCCGCCGCAGTAAGATCTCGGCATGCTTCGCGCCCGACGCAGGGAGCCATGATGACCGAGCGAACGTGGTGGGAAACTGTCGAGGCCAAGAGCAGCGAGGTCATCGAGCAACTGAAGCGCCTCATTGCCGAGGGCAACGTGCGTCGGGTGCGGGTGCGGCAGGCCGGGCGGGTCGTCGCCGAGTTCCCGCTCACCGTCGGTGTTGTCGGCGCCCTGCTGGCGCCGATGCTGGCCGCGATCGGCGCACTCACCGCGCTTCTCACGGACTGTACGATCGAGGTTGAGAAAAGCGACTCAGCGGGTTGACGGTTTGTGGCCTACGAAACGCGCTCACCCTTTGGGGATTGGCCTGGCAGAAGAAAGGTCTTGATGAGCTCTCCTTCGCCGCAGACCGTCATGCCGGAGAACCGTTTGTACCATTCACTCGCGGGCACTTCAGGTTCGGTGTCGAGCCATTTTGCCAGCAACTCGAGCTGGGTCGCCGGAATCTTTCGGCTCTGAATGCGATCGAGGAGATGTTGGAACAGAGCGGGAGGCAGATTCTGACGGCGGACCTTCGGCACCTCTTCTCTCAAATGCCGTAGAACCCGCGCGTGAGCCGCTCCTTGATTCGCGCAGCCTCGATCGAATCGGACGCGGACGCGAGCTGTTTGGCGAGGAGCCCCAGTTCCTCAGGGCTGAGGCGATTGCCCTTCCCTTCGAGCGCGATCAGTTCGGGCGTCTCGAGAGCAACTTCCTCTCCGGTTGGCTTACGTACGACAACTCTGCCGCCGGTCAACGCCTGACGGACGAACCAGTGGTACACGGCAAGCGCGCTCTTGATGACGTCTGTTCGCTTCGACCGTGTCAATTCGGCCATCTGGTCGACCAGGGCGAGCTCGGTCGCCGTCAGCACGGGTTGGACTCTTGCCATACTCTTATATGCTCACTTTATGTTCTGATTATACTTATTTCAGCTCACATTGTCCAGACGACGTCCGGGCTACGGGCGCGAACACACGTCCGTCGACGAGGGTGAAGATGCGCAGTGGCGCCGATCCCCATCGACCGCTACTTGCACCCCTCCATCGTGACCGCCTCGGACCCTTCGAATTCCTGCCCGCTCGTCGTCCGGCCCTTCACGACGACCGCCTTGCCGTCACACTCCAGCGCCAGCTGCTGGACCCGAAACAGCATCAACAGATCGACATCCCGATCGTCGTCCACGTCTTCGGTGGCCGAACGGAACACAGCGGCTTCCGTCCCTTTCGCGCCCGCCCGAACTGTCGCCACGTCCACGCGGGTGGCATCGAATTCTTTCGTCGTGAGGATCGCAATAGGGACCATTCCCTCACGTTTCGGCTCGATCGTGGTGGGCTCGTCGCCCGGCTTCACATCGATCGTGACCTTGAGGACCGCGGCCTTACCC
>JACQTH010000008.1 GCA_016210935.1 Acidobacteriota bacterium
CGAACCCCCGCTCCCAGACGATGCGACCCTCGGATACGATGGCGCCGGAGAGACCGGGAATGCCGGCCTGCTGGCGAAGCGACTCCAGATACTGCTCGAACAGACCGATCACGAGCGTCGGGGCCCCTAGCAGTTCGTGCTGGAAGTCCGGCGTCGCCCCGAAAGCAGCCAGACTTCCGCCACGGGGTGCCAGGCCCGGCCGCGCTACAAGAATCGCCGTTGCCACGGCGCCGATCAGGATGGTGTCACGAAGCTTCACGAGAATCGTTGACCTAGCGAAGCTCCGCCTCACACCAACCAGCTGCGCTTCGCTAGGAGATCACGAGGCATCATTCAATAGCCCCGCTATGCGGGGCTAGCCGTGCTTGACCAATCAGCGTACAATTCTGGCCGCCAAGCACGGCTAGGCTCGAATCATACATCAACGTAGTAAACTACTGGCCCGAACCGCCCTCCCAGGACGGGCGCTTCGACCGTCGATCGCTGAAAGACGATGCGGAAACTGGCTTGTTGGTGCGCTCTGGCCGTGATGCTCTTCGGTGTCGTGCTGACCGCCGCCGACCGCATCCGCGTCGTCCCGCTCGTGCGGGATCATCATTTGTTGATCTCGTTCGAGTTCGCGGACGGCTTCACCGACGATGTGCGCGCGGTCATTGCCAGCGGGCTGACGATGACGTTCCGGTACCAGGTGGACCTGCGGCTCGACGTGCCGATCTGGGTCGACCGCACCATCGACTCGGCCACGGTCACCGCCAGCGTGAAATACGACAATCTCACGCGCCGGTATCACCTGACGCGCGAGCTGAACGGGCGCATCGAGGACGCCCGCGTGACCGAGGACCCGCAGCTCCCCCGCCGGTGGCTGACGTCGTTCGAGCGGCTGGCGCTGTTCGACACGGCGCGGCTGGAACCCAACCAGGAGTACTACCTGCGCGTCCGTGCCGGCGCGCGGCCCGACAATGCGTGGGCGTTCTGGCGGTGGGGCGCGGGACCGACGGGGCTGGCGAAGTTCACGTTCCTTCCCTAAGCCGTGCTTGCACGGCTCAACGCACAAACCGTCGCATTCTCCCGTGCAAGCCCGGCTCAGGCGGGGCCGCATACGCGGCCGCGAAAACTAAGAACGAAGCTTCGGTGAGCTTGACTGGTTGGGTGCTGGCGAAGCTTCGTTACATCAACTGAAGATCGGGGCGTCGGAAGTTGCCGCCCAGCAGCGATCCCGAGTCGGCGCCGAGCCAGTTGTCAATCACCTGGGCGTAGACCGAACGGAAATCGGTCTCGTGCCGCACGTCGTTGCCATTGTTCTCGAGTGTCGGGTTCTGGGGATCGGGCTGGAGCGACGCAGCCGTGCCGTACAACCCGCCCCGCACCATCCCGCCGATGAGCATCATGAGCCCGGCCGCGCCATGGTCCGTCCCGGTGCTGCCGTTCTCGCCGATGCGCCGGCCGAACTCCGAGAACTGAACGATCAGCGTATCGTTCAGGAGACCCAGGTTTGTCAAATCACGGTAGAACGCCGACACGCCGTTGTTGAGCGTGCGCATCAGGTTCGTATAGGCACCGTTCGCGGCCACCGGGTTCTGCTGCGCGTGGGTGTCGTACCCGCCGGTCTGGACCCAGTAGATCTGGGTGCCGATCTGCTTGGCCATCGCGCCCGCGATGGCGCGCAGCGCCTGGCCAAACCCGTCGGTCGGATAGGTGACGGTGGGCTGATAGGTGCCGACCGCGGCGACCCGGTCGAGCGTGGCCATCGCCGATAACGCGCTGTCGTTGACGAACGCGAGATGGGGCCGATCCACGGGCACATGCGACGCGATCCGCAGCGCGGCGGTCCGCTCGGACCCTGCCTCGGCTCCCGTGTTCGGGCTCGCGAAGGTGTAGCCCGCGACGTTGGGAATCGCGGCGATCGACACCGTGCGCGAGAGCAGCGAGCGCGGCACTTCGCGGAGGGTATTCCAGGCGATCAGCGGATCGACGGGGTCGGGCAGCGCATCGAGGTAGCGGCCCAACCAGCCGGGCCCCTGCGACGAATTCGGGTTCGCAGTCGACCAGATATCCGTACCCAGGAAATGCGATCGGCTCGAATTCTGATAGCCCGCGCGTTGAACCAGCGCCAGCCGCCCTTCGTCCCAGATGGTTTTCAGCCCCGTGAGCTGCGGATGGAGCCCGAGCGGCAGGCCGCTGCTGTCCGTCCCGATCTGGAGGACCGTCGCGGCCGGCACGGCGATCGTCGGCCGGCGGCTGTAATAAAAGGGGTCGGTATAGGAAATCAGCGTGCTGAGCGCGTCGTTGCCCCCGGAGAGATACAACACGACAAGATTCCGGCCGCGGCTTCCCTGCGCGCGCGCCAAATCCGTGAGAAACGCCGGGGCCGCGAACCCCACCGTGAAGGCCGCCACACCGTCGCGGATGAAGTCTCGCCGAGTGAGTTTCATGAGTGTTAACGCAGTTGGTGAGTTGGTGAACGCCGGCCCGAACTACAGATTTTTCATCACCAATTCACCAATTCACTAATTCACCAATTGCAACCATTAAACAAACTGATATTCCCCGGATCCCAGGATCAGATGCGCCAGCCCCGCCGCCTTGACCAGCACCTGCGCCTGCGATCCGTTCCAGTTCTGTCCCCTCACCGTGTAGTCGAGCAGCTCGCGCAGGGCCGGCTCGTCGAACCGGGCGGCCGGCAACCGATCCAGCATGTGGAACACCATGGCCTGCGGCGTGCCGGTGTGCGACCCGTACACCACATTGGCGAGGTTGAAGCGTTGATTGCGCGTCAGCGTCGCCGCAAAGTTCATCCGGGCCAGCATCGTCCCGCTCGAGAACCAGTTACGTCCGAGATCCCAGCCGGCGACGTCGGGCGGCTCGAAGAGCTGCTGGTTCATGTTGACGAGCGGCGTCAGCGCGTCGGCCACCGAGAATCCGTCCCACCCGACTTCTTTGATCGCACGCACCACGAATTCCACGGGCCACGAGTACCGGGCGAAATGCCTGGACGGGTCCTGGAACTCGCCCGAGTTGAACAGCTCGCGCAGCACCGGTTTCATTTCGAAGTTGTTTTCCAGGTAGATAGTCGCCAGCCGTTCGATGAAATCCGGTTCCGGTTCGTGAATCTCGCTGACGAAGTAGCCATGGAGCTTGCGCATGAGCCGGCGCGCCGTCTGCGGATGGCGTGCGAGCGCGTTGACGAGATCGATGCCGTCCTCGATTCCCGACGCGGCCGCGCGCGCGGGGATGACGCGCCCGCCGTCCGGGTAGATCGGGAAGCTGAACTCCTTCGCGGCGGTCTCGTGATTTCCCGAGTTGTAGACGAACTCGTAGTGCGCCTCCAACGTCCCGCGAGCGCCCACGAACCGGCTCTGCCAGCCGGTGAAGACACGCGCCGCGGCGTAGACGTCGGATTCGGTGTGATGGCCGACGCCGAGCGAGAAGAGCTCCAGAATCTCGCGGCCGAAGTTCTCCTGCGGCCGGACGCGCGTGTTGAGCCGTCCGTCCAGCCACCAGTTCATCGCGATGTCCTTCGAGATTTCGAGGAGCAGATCGCGGAAATTGCCGGTCGCGTATTTCCGGAACAGCTCCAGCTGCCCCAGGACCTGGCCGGGATCTTCCGACGGCTTCGCGTTCAGGTAGCGCGTCGCTTCCGCGCCGCCCAGAAGGCCGGCGAGCCGTGCGTAGCCGGTCGCGAAATGGTTGTGCCAGAAGAGCGCCATCTTCTCCTGCAGCGGGCGCTCGGTGTGGATCATGCGGAAGAGCCATCGCTGCCGCGCGTCGTTGATGACGGTGCGCGGCTCCAGCGCACGGCGCGCCACGACGCTGACGAATCCTGGCTGTCCGATGAAATCATCGACGCGGTCCTCGATGCGCTCATAGTCGACGAGCCAGTCGACCGCGGCCCCGTAGGGCATCGAGCTGAAGAACTCCAGCTCGTGCTCACCCGCGCCGAATCCGGCGCGGCGAAGCAGGTGCTCGATGATCCGTTCACCCCTGGCCATGCTGAATCCCCGTCTTGTTGTGCTTTTGGGCCGACAACCCGGCAAGTGAGAATACCCCCTCCCCGCTGAGCTGTCCAGCGCAGGGAATTGATAAGCTCCCTTCGGGAATGCGCGCTGATGTGTTGATTATCGGTGCGGGGCCGGCCGGATCGGCCGCTGCGCTGGCGCTGGCCAGGAAGGGGGCGAGCGTTGCCTTCGTCGACCGGGCCGCCTTTCCGCGCGACAAGATTTGCGGCGATGCCCTGATCCCCGATGCCCTCGCCGCGCTCGAGCATCTTGGGCTTCGTGAAAGCGTGTGCCGGGCTGCGAAGCGACTCGATCGCATCCGGCTCTATTCGGCAAACGGGCGCTTCACCACGATCCGCGGGGAGTGCGCCTGCCTGCCGCGCGCCGTGCTGGATAACCTCCTGTTGGAGGCGGCTCGCGCCGCGGGCGCCCATTTCCTGCCAGGACATGAAGCCGATGCGCCCATTCTGCAACAGGACGTCGTGGCTGGTGCGGTTTTTCGCGATCCAACCGGTGCGCGTCGCGAGATCCAGGCGGGCACGACGTTGCTGGCGTGCGGCGCCTCCGCGGCGGTCTTGCAGCGATTCGGCGTGGCCGAGCGAATGACGCCGAGCGCCATCGCGTGCCGGCAGTACTTCCGGGCCGACGCCAGGGCCGCGTCGGATGTCGACTTTCTCTGTCTGGCTTTCATTCGGGAGATAGGCCCGGGCTACGGCTGGATCTTCCCGGGGCCGGACAACATCTTCAATATCGGAATCGGCTGCTTCCACGATATGCCGCTGAAAGTACCGAAACCGAATCTGAAAAGGCTCCTCGCCGGGTTCCTCGAGACGTTTCCGCCGGCACGGGATCTGGTGAGACACGCCGAGGTGTTGACGCCATTGAAAGGCGCGCCGATCCGCACCGCGATGTGTGGGGCACGCTTCGCTCGGCCAGGCCTTCTGGTCGTCGGGGAGGCCGCGGGCCTCACCTATTCGTTCAGCGGGGAAGGAATCGGCAAGGCCATGGAAAGCGGGATGCTGGCGGCCGACATCATTTCGTCGCCGGGGCTTCTGCCTTCTTCGCGGCTTCCGCCTTCTTCGTGGCTTCCGCCTTCAGGCGGAAGGAATGGCGACGCTGCGGCTGTTGCGGATCGTTACGCTGAGGAATTGTCGGCGCGCTTCGGCGCCAGGTTTCGCGCGTATCGCTGCGCTCAGGAGTGGCTCGCGTGGGAGTGGGTCGGGAACCTCCTGACGC
>JACQTH010000166.1 GCA_016210935.1 Acidobacteriota bacterium
CATCAATGGCACGAGCCGCCTCGCGATCGTCCCTCGCCTCGATCTGCAGATCGAGCTCGCGCACCCGATCCGTTCTGACAATCGCGCGCGAGAGCACCGGGGCGGTCGACTCGACACGCCCGAGGTCTCGGTTGATCCGCTGCGGTTTCTCGACCCCCTTTTCGCGATAGGTGATCTCGATCTTCGGGCGCGTCGAGGCGTTGCCGGCGTACAGGATGCGCGCCTGTCCTGCCTGGTTCGGCCGTTCGGGATGAATGATGGGGTAGATCTTCCCGGGCGCCGCCAGCCGCCGCCGCACGGTCGTCCGGCCCAGCGCGTCGAAGAAATCCAGCGTCACGAAATACAGGTCCTCGTGCAGCGATTCGAGCGAGGAGATCAACTCCTCGTCGAGGCCGATCTTGAAATCAGGCTCGCTCATCCACACTTCGACATCGAGATCGCGGTGGAACGGCTGCTTGTCCGGCATCGGCGCGTTGTCGGTGATGCGCATCACGTGGTCGTAAATCCTCGGCAGCACCTTGCCCTGGTAGTGATCCCAGAACCGCTCGGGATCCGTCGCAATCCGTGCATCGGAGACCGTGGTCCCGTTCACCGATGCCGTGATGTGTCCGGTCCACACGGGTACACGCGTCCAGCCGGGGAACTTGTCGAGGTACTCGCGTTCCACAGTGGTCGGACTGAAGGTCGCTTGATGAATGACCTTGCCCGCGCCATCGCGCGCTTCGAGCGTGTAGATCGCCTTCGCCTCGTCGACGAGCTCCATGGTGAAGTTGTCCCGGGGCACCCCAAGCTCGCGCTGGAAGATCTCGTCGGCGAGGTACAGCTCGTGCAGCCAGCGGGTCGGCACGGTGTACCATTTGTACTTCTTCGAGAAGTCCGGCTTGTACGTCGCGATGGTGAGATGAATCGATCGAGCGCCTCTGTTCTTGAGCGCCGGGACTATGTCCTCCGTGAGCCAGAGAAAGCCCTGTTTGTACGCCGACAGGATGCGAACGCGCGGGTTCGGGGCGCCCGCCTGTGTCAGCGCCTCCCTCACTTGATCGGCCAGCGCCTTGCGGACGGCAGGTGATTCGCTGAGGCGCGCCTCGAGATCGACTTTTGCGCCGGCCGTCACCTTCGGCAGCACCTCGTTTCGCACGCGCGACCAGAAGTCATCGACTTCCCATGGGATGTCGATTTTCTCTTCGAAGACGGGAACGGGATCCGTGACACCGTGCGTCGTGACCTTGGCGACCTTTACAGGCGCGCCTTTCAGCATGGCCTGCGCTCGTCCGGTCAGGTGCGCCCCGAGCTGCGGATCCGGGGAGTCCACGAAGACCCGGGCCTCGATCGACTCGATCGTCTTGTCCCGGAGTGTCTCCAGGGCCGCGTCCAGCTCGCGCGACGCGAGCGCCGCCTGACCGGCCGGGCTCTTCGCCTGGAACAAGCGCGCGGCATCCGATGCGACGTCACCGAGCGAGGCCGCGCCCCGCGCGACATCCCACACGTAGGGCACGCGGCGCCCGAGATATAAAGCCGCCGCCTCCGTTCCGGCTTCGTCAGCGCCGGCCACGATCGTCGCCGTTGCCGATCCGAACGCGCGCGGGACGATCTGGATGACGCCGTCGCCGGGCTGCAGGTCGTCGAGCCGGGCCTTGCCGATCTTCGCCAGTTGCTGCACCAGGCTGTTGCGGCGTCCAAACAGGATGGGGGAGGGTTCGCGCGCGGCCTCACGCACTTTCGTGTCAGGCTTGGTGACCGGCAGCGTGACCCCCGTGGCGTCCAGCCCCAGTCTCGCGGCGACGTGCGCCGCTCCCAGCGACTCGGATCCCGGTCCGAGAATCAGCACGCTCTCCACGCGATCGGGGATGAGGTCCGCGTACGCGTCGCCAAACCACCCATCGATCGAGTAGGCGTTCGTCAGATCGAACGTTCGTGACGCAACCGGCACGGTCTGGGCGGCGCGCCCGCGATCGCCGGGCGAATCGGTCGCCAGCTCGTCGGGATCGATGGGCGGCGTCAGCGTGCGGGAGTTGAAGCCTGCGCGGCGAACGCTCACCGTCGGCGCGGTCTTCCCGCCCTGGACGAGGGCGATGCGTGTCTCGGTCACGTTCGAGAAGTTCAGCGTCTTGGGCTCCTGGCCGCGGCGGTGCGCGGCGTCGACGTCCTGGAACGCTCGCGCGGCCCGCCCGACCTCCGCGTCCGGCACCGCGACTTCGACCGTCACGGAGGCGAGCCCCCGGCGGCCGCTGTCCACCACGAGCGACGTCGCCCGCGCGCTCGTGGCCATGATGCTGCTCGCGCGAAGTACCCGTATGGTTTGATCCTCGATGGCGGGCAGCGTGATGCCAGACATGCTCCACGCGCGGGGCAACCGCGCGGCCAGCTCCAACCCCGCAGCAAGTGTCCCTTCATCATCTGCCCCGACGATGGCGATCCCGTCCGGGCCGCCCAGCGGCGATGTGACCCAGGCGAGCAGTCCCTGCCCCGGCTGCAGACTTTTGGTATCGATCGCCCGATTCTCGGCGAGCTTGACGATCGCGGCATTCGTCCGGCCGACCAGGATCGGGAAAGAAATGGCC
>JACQTH010000134.1 GCA_016210935.1 Acidobacteriota bacterium
ACCGTGCGGCGGCGGCTGGCGGCGCCCGGGAAGATCTACCCCATCATTCATCCCGAACGGCCGAACCAGGCAGGACAGGCGCGCATCCTGTACGCCGGCAACGCCTCGACGCGCCCGAAAATCGAGATCACCTATCGCGAAAAGGGGGTCGAGAAACCGCAGCGGATCAACCGAGACCTCGGGCGTGTCGAGTCGACAGCCCCGGTGCTCTCGCGCGCGATTGTCAGAACGGATCGGGTGCGCGAGCTCGATCTGCAGATCGAGGCGAGGGACGATCGCGAGGCGGCTCGTGCCATTGATGCGCTCGAGGCGCTGACCCGATTGCGCGAGGCCGGTCTCTACAAGGACGCGCTGTCGTACGCGCACGTCGAGGGGGTGGTCGTGGAGGTCGGCGTCAGAGACGCCCGCGCGAGGCGGAGTCTCGCCAACACTGGAGCGACGGCGCGCTCCAACATTCGAACGGCCGCGACAAAGCCGCAGCTGCCGCTCGTCAAATGGGACCACGTCATCAGCCCGGACGAGAGCGAGGAGATCGTCGGCCGGCTGGCGGCGTTTCCGGAAGTCCGCGCCTACAGGGCCGGCCGGTCGTACCGCGGTCGCGACATTTCGGTGATGGAGATCACGGCGCCGATCGCGAGCGAGCTCGTGTCGCTCGCGAAGGCCACCACCTTCAAGCCGACGATCCTCATCACCGGCCGCCAGCACGCGAACGAGGTGTCGTCGACGAGCCACATCCTGCGGCTCGGCGAGCTGCTGACGACGGACGCGGGGTATCGGGAGATCCTGAAGCGCGTCAACGTCATTCTGCACCCCGTGGAGAATCCGGACGGCGCGCAGATGGCCTACGACCTTCAGAAGCTGACGCCCGCGCACATGCTGCACGCGGGCCGCTACAGCGCTCTCGGGATGGACGTGGCGTCGCAGGTCGGGATGGCCGATCCGCTCCTGCCCGAATCGCGGGTGCGCATGAGCGTGTGGCGCGAGTGGCTGCCGGATATTTACCTGAACCCGCACGGCTATCCCGCGCACGAATGGGTGCAGCAGTTTGCCGGCTACGTGCCGCCGGGGTTCCGGATCTATCTGTCGTCGCGCGGCTGGTACACGAGCGTCAGCGCGCTGCGCGACCCGCGATATCCGCAGCACGCGCGGGCGGCAGACGCGATCCGCGAGAACATCGTCCGCGAGATCAACGGCAACCCCGATGTCCGGGCCATGAACCTGCGGCACCAGTCGCGCTATCGGAAGTGGGCGTACTCCTTCCAGCCGTTCGTCTACAACCAGGAGATCTACAAGGACACCGCGGTCTATTACAGCGACCCTGAAACGGGAGAGCCGAGCGGCAGCCGCCGCGCCGGCGGTGGACGCAGCGCCGGGGGTGGTGACGGCGGCGGCGAAGGCGGCAGCCCTTCGACAGGCTCAGGGCAGGCGGCTCGCGCGTCGATGGGGGCCTGGCCGCAAGTCACCTACTTCAGCGGCGGCACCGAGGCGCCCGACGAAACAGCGCAGGGCGCGTGGCTCGATCTGGTCACGAAGCCCGGCTTCTCGTACTTGATGGCCAGCGTGAAGTATCTGCGCGATGGCCAGTATCACGTCGAACGAATCGAGGAAGAAGGCCAGCGCGACCAGACGACCCGCACCTGGTATCGACAGCGCCCGGTGCTGCCCGGCGGCGCGGCGCGCCTGAGCACGAATGGACAGTAGCAGTGGGCGGTGAGCAGTGGGCGGTGGGCAGTTTGGTGGCCCCTTCGCTTGAAACAGTTCGTACGGTGGGGCAAGCGTCGCCGGAAAAACATTTCTGCCCACTGCGCACTGCACACTGCCCACACTAAATTCCGGCAAGGAGGGAGAGATGCGGAAAAGCAGTTCAATCATCTTCACCTTCGTCACAATCCTCATCGTGGCGACCACGAACGCCCACGCCCAAAACGCCCAGATCGTCGGATCGCTCAAGGATCAAACCGGCGGCGTTCTGCCCGGCGCGACAGTGACGGCCAGGAACCAGGAGACCGGCCTCCTGCGAACCGCCGTAAGCGACGCCGAAGGGAACTATCGGCTGCCCGCTCTCCCGCCAGGGGTCTACACCGTGTCGGCCGAACTGGTCGGCTTCGGCACCGAAACGCGTCCGGACATTCTGTTGGTCATCGACCAGACGGCGATCCTCGCCTTCACGCTCAAGCCGGCGACCGTCGCCGAAACCATTACGGTGACGGGCGAGTCGCCGATCGTGGACACGACCGCCTCCGCCGTCGCCACCAGCGTCTCCTCCGACCAGATCCAGGATCTGCCGGTGGCGTCGCGCCGGTGGATCGATCTGGCGATGCTGGTGCCCGGCACGTCGCAGGACAACATTCGCGGCCAGTTCTACCGCGGGAACGTGAATATCGGCGCCGGGACCCGTGAATACTCGAACATGTTCATGGTGGACGGCACGAACAACAACTGGGCGGAGATGGGCGAGGCGCGGCAGAACTTCCCGATGGATGCCATCCGTGAGTTCAAGGTCTCGACGTCGACCTACAAGGCGGAGTACGGCCTGGCGACCGGCGGTCTCCTCACTGTCGTCACGAAGTCCGGCACGAACCAGCTGCACGGATCCGGGCTGCTGTTCTTCCGCGACAAGGCGCTCACGGCCCGCACCTTCTTCGAGACCGTGAAGCCGGCCTTCCGTCGCTACCAATACGGCGGCACGATCGGCGGCCCGATCCTGCGCGATCGGACGCATTATTTCTACGCGTTCGAACGGACGGACGAGGACCAGTTCTTCACGGTCTTCACGCGGGGCATCTGGCCGGAGGAAGACCGGACTCATCGCAGCGACCAGAATCGCTGGACCTACACGGCCCGAGTCGATCACCAGCTCAGCCAGGGGCAGTCGATCTTTCTGCGTTTCGCGCAGGAGGACGAGTACCGCCCGATCATCACCGCCGGTCGGACCACGACGCCCTCGGCAAGCTTCGACTTCGCGGTGCCCCGCACGTCAGCGGTGATCGGGCACACGTGGATATTGAACAATCGGGCGTTGAACGACTTCCGCTTTCAGTACGGGTTCAGCAAGTACGAAGTCCAGTCGCCCCTCAGTGGGGCGGGCTATGCGGCCGGCGACTTCAGTCAAGCGCGCCTCGGCCGCTGTACACCCGCCTTCAATTACCCCACGCGCGCGATCGGGGGCTGCAACACGCAGATGGGACCGGAGCATCGATACCAGTTCAAGGAGGATTTCTCGTACTTGTTGGGCCGGTGGGGCGGCCGGCATCAGTGGAAGATGGGTGTGGACTACAACTACATTACGTTCCAGGCGGATCTGACGGGCGGGGCCACCGGGACCTGGACGTTCCCGCAAGATCGAGTCTTCGATCCGAATGATCGGCGCACGTGGCCGACGCAGTACACCGACACGCTGCCCCGATACGCGGACACGCCGGTGCATCACCTGTCGGCCTACGCGCAGAACGACTGGGAAGCGACCGGCGGGCTGACGGTGAACGTCGGGTTGCGCTGGGATCTGCAGACCGGCGTCTTCAACGAGGATCTCCCGGGCCTGCTGTCGCGCATCGAGAAGAGGCTCGGACCCGGGTTCGGCTACCCGCTGCCGATCCCGTTCCACGAGGGCGCGGATCGACGCGGCGACTGGAACAACTTCGGGCCGCGGATCGGACTCGCGTGGGACCCCCGACGCAGCGGCCGCATGAACGTGCACGCCGCGTACGGCATGTTCTACGACAACATCCGAACCCTGACGAACCACGGCGAGCTGACGTGGCCTCAGGGCAAACAGATCGTCATCCCGAATCCGAGTTTCCCGGACCCGTTCGGCGGCCGCTCGCGCAGTCAGTTTCTCTCGACAGCGCCGCCGAACATCACGGTGTTGTCGAACGATCTGGTCAACCCGTACGCGCACCAGTACAACGTCGGGCTCACGCGCATGATCACGTCCAACATCGCGGCGACGGCCGACGTGACGATCGTGCATCGCTACTCCGATCGCGACACCATCGACCCCAACCTGCCCGATCAGACCACGCGACAGCGGCCCTTCCCGCAGTTCGCGCGCGTGAGCCGCGGGTCGCCGACGTCGGACAACCGCTACAAGGCGCTGCTCGTCAAGGTGGAGCGCCGGCTGAGCCACGGCTACCAGTTCCTCATGTCGTATACGCTCAGCAAAGCTGACGACAGCGCCATGCGGAACGATCTCGCCGATCGGTACGGCTACTTCAGGATTGACAGCCCTGCGAGCGCGGATCGGCGTCACCGTCTGGTCGCCAGCGGGATCGTCCAGCTGCCCTGGAACGTTCAGCTCTCCGGGATTCTCGACCTTCGCTCCAGCCTGCCGTTCAACACCGGCACCTCGCTCGACATCAATCGCGACGGCTACACCGGCGACCTGCCGGCGGGCGTGTCGTTTCGCAGCGGATGCCGCGACCTGAACATCGATGCCCTCAACACGTTCCGTGGATCGCGCGGCCTGGCGGCCGTCACCCAGGACGGCATCGCCTGTCCCGGATTCTCGAATGCCGACGTGCGGCTGTCGAAGACGTTCAGCGTCGGGGCTCAGCGGCTGGAGCTCATCGCGCAGCTCTTCAACGTGGCGGAGCGCGCCAATTTCGCCGTTCCCATCTCGAACCCGGCGTCAGCAGCCTTCGGCCAGGTGAACGGCATGGCGCCGAACATCAACGCGCCGTCACGGCAGGTGGAGTTCGCGGTGAGGTATCAGTTTTGACCCTGAACGCTCTCGGGGTCCGGGGTTCGGCGGTCGTGAGAAATGCAACCGCAGAGAACGGAGAGCTCGCAGCGCGGCTGAGCCGCAACCAAATACACGGCTCACCCGCGCTAGTGACGGCTATCGCTCAATTCCCACCGTCTTCCACATCGTTCCTTCGCGACGGAAGAACGCGTACACCGGACTCGCCCACGACGGATACTCCGGATGCATCGTCCGGACCTCGACGCGCACGTAGGAGGGCGCCGCTGTTCGCAGCGCTGCGGGAAGATCAGCTGAAGGCGTCCTGGTGACCAGTTCGTCGCCGATCGGAGTCGCCGCGTGCGTGGCGTTGTCGAACCGCGCCCAGCGGATGCGATACGCGTCCGGAGCGGACGCGATGTCGTAGCGCGCCGCCTCGTTCCGGAACGTGAGTTGGCCCGATCCGCTCAAGGTGAAATCGACGAGCGGGTTCCCGACCGTCAGCCACGCGCGGCCGATCTTGTTGCGCCGCGCGATCAGCACGTTCGCCAGATACGTCTCGGCCGCCTTGTCCGAATACTGTCCGGCCCGAACCGCCGCCCGGATCGCCTCGTCCGAGAACGCCATGACCCGGCGCGCGGCCCAGAACAGATCGTCCGGGCGTGCGTTCTCCATCGCCGCATGGCGATAGTGCGGCCGCCACTCGACCGGATCGAACGTCTCGGCTTCAAAGTGGCCGATAGATGGATACTCCGGAAAGTCGATCAAGGCCCATGACGGAACGACCAGGCCCAGCGTGGCCATCCGGATGAGGCTTTGCCGGACGTCCCACAGGTATTCGTTCCCCGAGCGCCTGCTGTGCGGCCGGAAGCCACCGCTGCCGAGCGTCGAGCTGAAGTCGAGCAGGTTGTGGCGCACGATCTTGCGCCCGGCCCTCGGCGCAGTCGAAGGGCCGGCCCTGAGCGCCATCGAAAGACTGCCGGCGGCATCCACGAGCGTGTCCAGGCTGTTGATGCCGCGCGAATCGACGTGGTTGATCCAGGCGGCGAAGACCCGGAGGGCGCGCAGCTCGCGCCGATGCTCGTGCGCGACGACGTCGTTCGGATCGTCCGGCCTCGTGCCGAAGTAGCGGAACGGACCGAGTGGTTTACCCGGAAGGGCGCGGCTGGCGATCACACGGTAGCTGCCGTCGTCGGCGCGCGCAGCCTGGGAGAGGGTGCGTTCGAGATCTTCCCGGGTCATCGGTCGTTTCTTTCCGCCATCAGTGACCTTCGCCTCGGTCAGATCGAGGTCCTCCATGCGAAACGTCGCGATGTAGTTCTCGGGGACGTTGTACCCGAGCGCGTAGAGCAGCTTCGTCGAGATGACCTCCGCGCCCGACGCCAGCTCCGGATGTTGAGGCGGATCGACCTTGATGAAGTACAGCGTGCCTTCGGCGTCGCGCATCGTGAAGCCGGGCATGATGCCGGCGGACTTTCCAGACTGGATCCGCCAGCGGCCGCGCACCGGCCCCGCGGACCGGTCCGGCCCTCGCGTGATCTCGCCGGCCGCCAGCGCGCGCGCGCCAATCCGGTTCGTGAACCAGCTCGAATCGGGAACCTCGTCCACGGTGTTGAGATTCATCGCGCGAACGTTGCCGGGCACCCACGGCTTCAGCC
Organism: Acidobacteriota bacterium; assembly: GCA_016210935.1. GTDB lineage: Bacteria > Acidobacteriota > Vicinamibacteria > Vicinamibacterales > JACQTH01 > JACQTH01. The sequence continues at coordinate 6,337 of JACQTH010000134.1, forward strand.
AGTTGTTCTCGACGTAGTCCCACCCCTCGCTGGCCTCGCGCTCGTTGATGTCTGACGCGTCCCCGGGCTCGGGATAGACCGCAATCGGATCGTCGGGGTAGAAACGAAGCCCGTTGGCAGGCGA
>JACQTH010000135.1 GCA_016210935.1 Acidobacteriota bacterium
AGACGGGCCGATCGATCATGCTGAAGCGCGCCGGCTACGTGACGCCGTGAAAGCGATCGACGCCGATCGGATCGTGACGCTCTCGAGCACGGAGCATCACTTCCTTGACGCCGAAAGCCGTCTGCAGGAGGAAGGACGGCGGGCGTTGATGGAAGAAGTCGACGCCGTGCGGGTCGACGTCCTGGCGCCGCACTTCCCGAGGACGCCCGACTGGGCCGCGCGCACGGAAAGTCGCGTGGCCGCCCTGCGCGGCGTCCTTGGTCAGAAGGCCTTGCCCGTCTATCTGAACGAGGAGCAGCGGGCCCGCGCGACGGAGCCTGCGGCCGACGACTACCTGACCGCCGCGCGCGGCGCGCGGCGCGCAGGCGCGGCAGGCTGGCTGTTCCACACCGACGCGGGCTACGACCTCGCGAGGCAACCGCTCCGCGCGAGTCTCCGTCGCGCCGAACGCGAAGCGGTGAGCCGCCTCGGTCGATGACATAATGTCTTCTTCCATGCCATCAGTCACCGTTGTCGGCGCCGGCGTCGCCGGCCTGACCATCGGATTTCAGCTCGCCCGCCAGGGCTACGCCGTCACGATTGTCGAGAAGAACGAGGTGGTCGGCGGCCTCGGGCGATCGTGGCACTACGGCGGTTTTCACTTCGACGTCGGGCCTCACCGGTTCCACACGGAGAACCCGCGGGTCGCCGAGTTCATCCGGCACATCCTCGAAGACGAGGCGCTCGAAATCCCTCGAAAGAGCGGCGTCCGGATGTTCGGCAAGTTTCATGACTGGCCGCTGCGGCCGAGCATCCTGCTCTCGATGCCGATCCGGCTGATGTTCCGAGGAGCACGCGATCTGATTTTCCGCGAGAGCCTGCCAGGGGAATCGTTCGAGGCCGATGTCGTCAACAAGTACGGCCGGACGCTGTACGAGATTTTCTTCAAGCCGTACACCGAGAAGTTCCTCTTCTACTCACCGCCGGCGCTCCACCGTGACTGGGCGCGAGCCGGGGTCAACCGCGCGATTATCGACAAGCGCGCGAGCGCCGACAACCTCTGGACGCTGCTGAAGAACACGCTCCTGCCGAAGCCGGTGGAGACGACGTTTCTGTACCCGCCGACCGGTGTCGGCCGTTTTTCAGAGCGCGCGGCGGAGAGGATCGAGCGGATGGGCGGCCGAATCGTGCTCGGCCGCGGCGTGACCGCCCTCGAGCGCGGCCAGAGGCGAATCACGGCCGTGCACATCGCCGACGAGCGGATCGCGTGCGACAACATCGTCTGGACCGCGCCGCTGACGGTCATCAACCGATACCTCGACATCGCAGGAGTCGATCTCGAGTACCTCTCGACCGTTTTCTACAACCTCGAGCTCTCGAAGCCGGTGAAGCTCGATTACCAGTGGACGTATTACGGCGGCGACGAGATCTTCTCGCGCGTGTCGGCGCCCACCGTCTTCGCGGCGACGATGGCGCCGCCGGGGAAGAGCGGCCTGTGTATCGAGTTCACGTGCCGCGAGGGCGACGAGCGGTGGCAGAACGCCGAACGCTACACCGGCGCGATGATCAACGACCTCGTGCGGACCGGCACCATTGATTCGCCGTCGGATGTCGAGGCCGTTCACATCGAGCGCGTGCCGTTCACGTATCCAATCTACAAACTGAATTATCTCGGCGAGATTCAGAAGAACCTCCGCGCTCTCGCGCGCTACGGCAACCTGTTGCTCGCCGGCCGTTGCGGCCGGTTCTGGTACAACAACATGGATCACTCGATCGGCCAGGGGCTCACGATGGCCGACAAGATCCTGCGGGGCGAGGTCCTGAGCGAAATCGACACGGCCGATCGGGAATTCTGGGCGACGGAGGAGGACGGCGGAGTCCCGAGCCGTGAGGAGGAAATCGCCGAACCGCTGGAAGAGACCCAGGCGACCTAGCCGCCTCATTTCACCGCGAATATCGACACTTCGTCGTTCCTGAAGACCCGGGAGAAGCAGTCTCCCCCGGCATCGAACTTCGCCATGGCGCGGTCACCGAACAAAGCGCGGTCGCTCGTGTCCACGTACAGGTAATCGATCCGCATGCGGCGGGCGATACCGCAGGCTTCATCGGGATCGGCTGTTCCGTACAACGACCGCACGCGTTGTGACCCCGTTTCGTACGCCGGTTTGCTGACGAGCGAGATCGGCAGGCCCGCGGCCATCCGCCGTTCCGCGAAGGTGGGGATCAGCGTCCACGTCTCCCGTCCGCGAGTCGTCGGTTCCATCTGCACGACGGCGTTACGCGGTGTCTCGCGTGTGACCCACGCGAACGCGGCCTGTTGCGCCCGAGTAATCGCGACGGTCCAGCGGAACCCGGGCCCACGGTCGCGGTTCGACACGTCCTGAGCGTTGTACGCGTCGATGACGGTCGTCGGCGCTCCAGTCAACAGGAGCGCTGCGAACACGCCGACGCTGGCCGGCGGCTTCATCTGCCACAGACGCGCAAAGGCACGCGCGGCGAAGATGGGCAACGTCACCAGGAGCACCTGACCCGCACGCCACCCCACCCAGATCGGATCCGTGCCGCCGATGCTGACGAACAACAGCAACGGAACCGCAATCAGGAATCCGGCCACGCCCGTGGCGGGCAGGCGGATGCCCCGCCACGGGAGACATCCGGCGAGCGCTGCCAAAAGCAGAGGCGCCAGGGCCAGCGCGGGCACCACAACAATCGCGCGATACGCGTGAGGAGTGATTCCCAAGCGCAGCGCGCCGCCCGCACCGCTCAGCATGTCGTTCGCCACGCACCAGGCCGTTGCGAGGACGACCGGAGCGGCGGCGACAGCGTGCCACCCAAGATCGGTGACGCCCAATTCTCGTTGGAGCCATCGGACGACGATCGTTACGCCGTAGATCAGCGAAAAGACGCCGCCGAGGAACGGACTGAAGGTCACCGCCGCGGCCAACGCTACGCCCGACGAGAACGGCACAGCGCCGGATGCGGACGAGCCGCGCAGAGCCGCCGTCAACGCCACGAGGCCCAGGCCACAGGCGGCGGCATGCTGCGGCGTGTACCACAGCGATCGCGGCAGGCCGTCGATGGTGAGCGCCTGGAAGAACCAGAGGGTGATGGCGTCGATGTTCAGCTGGCGAACGGCCGCCAACGGCGTGCCCCGCCGCCACAGATCCCAGAGAACGTAGGCCCCCTCCGCGCTGGCTGCCACAACGGCCAGCAGCGTGGCAGCGGCTGCCGGTCCGGCGTGAGGGACGGCGATCCAGATCGCCAGAAAGAGCGACGCCACGAAGAGCACGCCGGCTCCCAGCGCGTTCAGGAGCAGGATGCGCTCGGTGTCGTCGAAGACCCGGCCGGGAAACGTTTCACTGATGACGGCAGGGACGAGGAAATAGGTCCAGTAGTAGTTCAGACGGTCCGGGGTCGCGTACGGGTCGCGCGGCGGAAAATCGAACCGGCGCAACTCCGCCACGAGCGCACGATGCCAGAGAAAATCGGCGGTGAAGTATGCGCGGTACAAACGAGCGCCGGACGCGTCGCGCGACCCTACTTTCAGAAATGGCGGGCCGGCGATGGCCGGCACCAGCAGCAGCACGAAAAAAAGCCCCACCCCGTCACGCCGGGTCCACGCGGGCAGTGCGATCAGCCCGGTCGCTGGCGTGCGCAGCGTCAGCCAGACTGCGGCGGTAATCGCGGCCCAGACGAGCGTGAAACCTGCGAACGACGTGAGGTCGAGTTGGATCGCCCCCCACCATGCGAGCGCCGTGAACGCATACCCGAGGAGCGCCCCTGCGACCCATCCAGCCGCGTGCCGGCGACCGAAGAGCGCAAAGCCCAGAGGCCAGCCGGGAACGGTCGCCAGCGTGTAGAGAAGGAGGTAAAGGGGTCCGCGGTTGCCGGCAAGGAGCCAGGCCAGGCCGATCACCGCGCCGACCAGCAGACCCGCGGCCGTTCTCACGGTCTCGAGGTCGTCACGGCGCCGGGCGGACCGGCGTTTATGCCTGAGAGAACGTAGAGCACGCCGCCGGGAAGGTTTCCCACGATGCCGAGCGCGACGAACAGAATAGACAGCGCAAACGCGTGCGGCGCAGAAACCCCTGCGGCGCCGAAGAACCAGACGAAGGCCGCCTGGCTCGTGCCGATCCCGTTGATCGTGATCGGCAGCAGCATGACCAGCAGAACGATCGGAATCAACGCGAAGTAGGTCCCCAGGCCGGCTTCGATCCCGAGCGCCCGCCCCAGCAGATACGCCTGCACAATCCGCAGGACCTGCACACCGATCGATCCGAGCAGGACGTTGGCCAGATCGATGTGATGCGCGTGGTACGCCGTCACGGCCGCGAGCACGCGACCGGCAATCTCCCGCGCGCGGCTTCCCGGAACGGCGTTCATGACGCGAGCGGCCACGGCCGCTACACGATCGCTGAAGATCACCGCGCACGCCACAATCGACACCGCCGCAGCCAGTGCCAGCGGCCAGATGACAGAGGGGTTCGTCGCGAACTGCCGGACGAAGACGAGACCCACAACCGCCATGACGAGAATCGACAGCACGCCGAGCAGCCGATCCATCAGCACCGACGCCACGGCGACGGCGCCGGAGACCTGATGGTGACGCAGCCCGTAGGCGCGCACGGCGTCGGCGCCGACACTCGCCGGCAGGAACGTCCCCACAAATGTGCTGACGAAAAAGAGACGGAGCAGAACAGGAAAGGGCGGCCGCGCGGCCACCGGAATCGGTCGCAGCAGCACGAGCCAGCGATACGCCATCAGCGCGCGATCGACGAGCACCAGCAGGACCGCAGCGCCGATGAAGCCGAGCTGTGCATCAGCGGTGACGCGGGCGATTCCGCGGGGATCGCTCTGCCAGAGCACGACCGCCGTCAGCCCGAGCGCAGCCGCCAGCCGCATCCAGGGAACCCTGGGGACCCTTGACGAGGAGGCCCGCGCTAGCCGTGCTTGCACGGCTGGAAAGTGTACAAAACGCTCACATTCCCCGTGCAAGCCCGGCTTAGGCGCCGCCGCATCTGCGGCCGCGCAAAACTAGTAACGAAGCTTCGCGGAGCGTCACTGGTTGGTTTGAGGCGAGGCTTCGTTACTTGGCCGCTCACGTCGTTGGAATGGTCTCGAGGTGTCTCGATGGGTCGCGCTTGACCTGATA
>JACQTH010000127.1 GCA_016210935.1 Acidobacteriota bacterium
CCAGGGCGCGCTGGTACAGTGCGTGGCCGTCGTTGGCGAGCTCGCTGACGCGGATCAGCGGATCACGCCGCGACGCGGCGGCAAACAGTTTCTCGAGTCGCGCCCGGCGCTGGGAGAGCGGCAGGCCGCGGAGATCCTCGTTGCCGTGCCACAGGAGATCGAAGACGATGAACGCGACCGGCTGGCCCGTGCGGACACGTTCGATATCGGCTTCGCGCGTGAGGTGAATGCGTCCCTGCAGGCGCTGGAATCCGGCAGGCTCGCCGCGACTGTCGAGCGCGACCAGCTCACCGTCGACCAGAACCGGCGCCTCGAGCGATCGGCCGAATCGCGCCAGACTCTGGACCACTTCCGGAAACTGCGCCGTCTTCTCGTTCCCGAGCCGCGACCAGAGACGGACGTGCGCGTCCCGCCGGCCGCCGGACCCGCCCCGGGGGGCCGGTTGAAGGTGGATGAGCGCCCGGATGCCGTCGTACTTCGGTTCGTACCCGAATCCCCTCAGGGAAAGCTGATCTTCCGGCGACTCGGCGAGCGTGGCCAGCATCGGCCGGAGCGAGGCGACGGCAGACCAGTCTGGCACGGTCTGATGACTCTAACGCAGGACATGATTCGGGAGTACCGCGAGAAAACCGCAGCGAACGCAGAGCACGCAGAGAAAGATTCAAGGGCGTGCCGAGTGGCTGCGCGGGCTTACAGGCTACGGGCTACAGGCTAGAGCGGGAATGGCAGAGTCTTCAGCAATCGCGCCCGTAGCCTGTAGCCCGACGCCTGTAGCCCGATCTCCTCTGCGTTATTGACTTTTCCGGCTGCGCTCGCGGCGAAGCTGCTGCTCGGCTTCGAGCCAGTCGTCGAAGTCGCGGCCGTGGTCGCTGCCGCGCCGTTCGTAGATCTCGTACGCGCGGCGGCCGATTTCTTCGCGGCTGAGCTCCCAGTCCGCTTCCATGCCGGGCGGCGGCGCCGCTGGTCCGCCGAACTCCGGTAACCCGGCACCTGGAGGCGTCGCTGCGCCTGCACGATCCTGAGCACGATCGCGCCCCGGCTCCGGCTTGCGGCGGCGCGGCGTTATCTGCGTTCCTTCCTGCGGCTCTTTCCGACTCTCTTTTGGCATTGTTGAAACCTCGGCGGTCCGAAGGCAGCGAGCAATGCCGATGCCATCTCGACGCTGGAGAATCGCCCGGGATTCGTGCGCCCAGGAACACGGCCCCGACGTTTTCCGTCTGAATACAAGACGCGAACCCCATCCTCGTCAGTAGAGAGAACACCCATGCCTCGAGAAAAGTCCCGAAAGAAGCTCGCCATCTCTGTCGCGCTGCCGGTGCTCATTGCGCTCGGCATTGCCGGGTATTCGACACTGGCGCGGCCGGCGGTTTCCATCGACGCCAGCCGGCTGGCGACGGTGGAGCGCGGAGATCTGGCGCGATCGGTCGTCGCGACGGGCCGAATCGAACCTATTTCGAAAGTGGAGATCAAGTCGAAGGCGAACGGGATCATCGAGAAACTGCGCGTCGAGGTCGGCGATCGGGTACGGACAGGCCAGGTGCTCGCGGAGCTCGATAAGGAGAATCTGTCGGCCCGCCTGCGCGAGGCCCGCGCGGCGCTCATGGCCACGGAAGCGAACGTCCGCGCCGCGGAGGCGGAATTCGAGAAGAACCAGGTTGAGGCGGAGGGCCCCGAGGTCGACCTCGCGCGGCGGAACCTCGCTCGCGCCGAAAAGCTCTATGCCGATCACCTGGTGTCGCAGCAGAACCTCGAAGAGGCGCGGACGCAGTTGAAGGTGGCGGAAAACCGGAAGCAGGCGGCCGCGACGCAACTCGGGGTCTCTCAGGCGCGCGTCGGCCGCGCCCGCGCCGAGGTCGCCCAGGCGGCCGCCGCGGTCGAGCGGGCGCAGGAGGAGCTCGAGAACGCGACCATCCGGTCGCCGCTCGACGGGGTCGTCCTCGCGCGGCCGGTCGAAGTGGGGAGCCCCGTGTCGTCGATTCTGAACATGGGCGCGAACGCCACCCTGGTCATGGTGCTCGGCGACATCAGCCGGGTGTACGTGAAGGGCGAAGTGGACGAGACCGACATCGGCGCGGTGAAGCTCGGTCAGCCGGCGCGGATCCGGGTAGAGACGTTCAAGGATCGCCAGTTCGCAGGACGCGTCACCCAGATCTCGCCGATGGGGACGAAGGCCGACAACGTCGTCGCGTTCGACGTGAAGGTGTCGATCGACAATCCGACCGGCGAGCTGCTGGCGAACATGACGGCCAACGCGGAGATCGTGCTCGAGGAGCACCAGCGGGCGCTGGTGATTCCGGAAATGGCGATCGTGTACGACGCCCACCGGAAACCATCCGTCGATGTCGTGGATCCGGGCAGCGACAGCGGCAGGAGACGGGTCGCGATCAAGATCGGGATCAGCAACGGCACGCGGACCGAAGTGCTCAGCGGGCTGAGCGAAGGCCAGAAGGTAGTGCTTCAGTAGTGGCATGATTGAGATCCTGTCCGAAACCTGGTCCAACCTTCGCGCGAACAAGCTTCGCAGCTTCCTCACGATGTTCGGGATCGTTTGGGGCGTGATCTCGATTGTGGTTCTCTCCGCGATGGGCACCGGGTTTCAGGCCGGCAACCAGCAGGTGCTCGAGGAGCTTGGCAAGAACATCGTGATTATCCGCAACGGCCGGACAAGCCTGCAGGCCGGAGGCGCGCGGACTGGACGGATCGTTCGACTGTCGTACGGTGACGTGCAGGAGCTCAGACAGCAATCCCGCTTGATTCAGTACATCAGCCCGGAGCTGATGAGGGGCGCGGTCCGTGTCAAAAGCTCGTTCAACGCCAGAACGCTTCAGATGAGCGGCGTCTGGCCCGTCTATCAGCAGATGCGCACGATCGAGGTGGATCGCGGCCGGCTGCTCTCCGAGATGGACAACGCCGATGCGCGGCGCGTCGTCATCATCGGCTACGAAGCATCGGCGCAGCTCTTTGCCGACCGCGATCCGGTTGGCGCCGAGATCAAGCTGAACAGCCTGCCGTACGCCGTCGTGGGCCGGATTCGCAAGAAGAACCAGGATTCGAACTACACCGGCCGAGACGACGAGCGCCTGTTCGTGCCGTACGAGACGATGCGGAAGGACTTTCCGCTGACGGGCGCGAACGACACGCCGGACATGCTGTCCACGATCATCGCCGCGCCCTACGATCACGTCACGCAGGCGATGATTCGCGAGTTCGAGCGGCTCAATGTGGGAATCTTCGGCCTGGACGGCCGGACGCCGATCGAAGCCGAGATCCGCCGGATTCTCAGCCGCCGCCATCTTTTCGATCCGAAAGACGTCGAGGCGCTGGCGTTCTGGAACACCGCCCTTGAATCGGCCATGTTCTCGAAGATGATGCGGGCCATGAGCCAGTTCTTCCTCGCCGTCAGCCTCGTGACGCTCGCGCTCGGCGGCATCGGCGTCATGAACATCATGCTGGTCGCCGTCAGGGAACGGACGCGTGAGATTGGGGTGCGAAAGGCCATCGGGGCGACGGCGCGTCGCATTCAGTGGCAGTTCTTCAGCGAGGGATTCGTCATCACGATGGCGAGTGGCGTGTTCGGGTTTCTGCTCGGCGCGGGCCTCTGCAGCCTGGTGAACCTGGCGCCGAAACCGGCGCGCTTTGCCGGGATGATCATCACCTGGGAAACGGGGTTGTTCGCGGTGCTCGCGCTGGCCATCGTCGGCGTTGCCGCGGCGACGTATCCGGCACGGCGCGCCGCCCTGCTCCCGCCGATAGAAGCGTTGCGGTACGACGTGTAGTCGATATGCGCCTCCTTCGAGAAGTCATTCTGCAGGCGGCCACGGCGCTCATCACGCATCGCTTCCGTGCGGCCCTGACGATGCTCGGGATCGCGTGGGGCATCGTGACCGTTGTCCTGCTCATGGCCTATGGGAACGGGTTTCATCGAGCGCTGATGTACGGGTTTCGCAACGCGTTCTCCGATGGGACGCTGCTGGTTCGCGGCGGCCAGACGAGCCAGCAAGCCGGCGGCGAGCGCGCCGGGCGGCGCATCATCCTGAAGGAGCCGGACGCCGATGCGATCCGCGAGCTCGGGCTGGTGAAGCTGGTCAGCCCGGAGTATCTCGAATCGCTCCCCATCGTCTACGGCACGCGCTCGACGACGGCCGGGGTTCGCGGCGTGTCGGTCGAGTACGCCTCGATGCGGAGCGAGACGGCGGAGTCCGGCCGGTTCCTGAACGCGGAAGATATCGAAAGCCGGCGGCGAGTCGCGTTTCTGGGCTCGGAGGTCGCGCGCAAGCTGTTCAGCAACATTCCCCCGGTCGGCGAAACGATTCGGATCAACGGCCTGACCTTCGAGGTCGTCGGCGTGATGTTCAACAAGGCGCAGATCTCGAATTACTTCTATCCGGATCGATCGTCGGTCTTCATCCCGTACACCGTGGCGAAACAGGTCTGGCCGCAGGACTTTCTCGACGACATCGTGGTCGAGACATTGAATCCCTCGGTTCACGATCAGGCGATCAAGCAGATCCGCGAGGTCCTGGCGAGCCGGCATCGATTCGATCCGCGCGACGAGCGGGCGCTGCTGGTTCGCGATTCCGGCGAGGTCGTCGCGATGCTGAGCGGCATCACGAACGGCCTGCAGGTCATCCTGGTGTTTATCGGCACGCTGACCTTGATGATCGGCGGTGTGGGGGTGATGAACATCATGCTCGTCTCCGTGACCGAGCGGACGCGCGAGATCGGCGTGCGCAAGGCGCTCGGGGCGCGGCGGCGCCATATCCTGACGCAGTTTCTGTTCGAGGCGCTGGCGATCTGCTTCATGGGCGGCGTCGCGGGCGTCGCCCTCTCGTACGCGATCGTCTCGACAGTGAAGTCGAGGCCATTCCTGGGTCAGATGCTCGACGATCCCAGCGGGCGCACCGACATTCAGCTGCTGATGTCGTCCGACGTGCTGCTCTTGGCGACCGGCATCCTGACGCTGGCGGGAATCGTCAGCGGGTTCTGGCCGGCTGTCCGAGCCTCGCGGCTCGATCCGATCGAGGCGCTGCGGTACGAGTAATCTTCGCTTGGAGTGCCTAAAAACTCAGCGTGGCGCGCAGCGCCATGGGCACGGTAAAGAGGGCGTGTGCTCGAGGATTCTCGAGTTTGTTGTAAGCGAACTTCACCGAAAACTGCAGGCCGATTGGGCCGACATTGATCCCGCCGCCGGCTTCGCCGAACAGCCGATCGCCTTCGCCGCGCTCGCCCCGGATCCGGCCGACGCCGGCGAGCGCGAACGAATGCGTGCCGAGCCCCCAGCCCGCCGGCCGATCGCTCATCAGGAACCCGATCCCGAGGTCGTACGCGCGGGCGTCCCGTAGATTGTAG
>JACQTH010000128.1 GCA_016210935.1 Acidobacteriota bacterium
CGGAGTCGCTGCCCGCGATTGTCAGGGCTGTTCTCATACGCTACCATTCGCGCATGGCAGTTTCCGCGCACGTGCCGGGCACCATTCTCTCACGCGCCCTCGATCGCGCTCCGGCGGAGACGTCGATCGCGATGCGGATCGGGGCGGTCGCGTTCGTCACGACCCTCACCATTGCAGCGGCGCAATTCTCGATTCCGCTTCCCTTCACGCCTGTGCCGCTGACGATGCAACCGATGATCGTGCTGCTCGGCGGCGCGGCGCTCGGCGCGCGGCTCGGATTCGCGAGTCAGATCGCGTACCTGGTCGCCGGCCTGGCAGGCCTTCCGGCCTTCGCCGCCTCGCCGGTGTTGCCGGCTGGCGTCGGCCGGCTGCTCGGTCCGACCGGTGGCTACCTTCTGAGCTATCCGCTGGCGGCGTGGGCGACGGGCTGGCTCGCCGAACGCGGGCTCGACCGCCGCTACCCGGGCGCGGTCGCGGCGATGGGCGCGGGCCTCGCGGTGATTTTTCTCGGCGGCGTCTCGTGGCTGGCGTTCGTGTGGACTCCGCTGAAAGCCGCAACGGGGTTCGTCGTGGCGCTGCAGGTCGGCCTCGTGCCGTTCATCGCCGCCGACGCGGCAAAGGTGCTGATGGCCGCGGCTCTCTTGCCGGCGACGTGGAAGCTGATCGGGGCGGTAGGGGCGGTTCGGGAACCGCCCCTACCGCGCCCGTAGTCGTTCGGGCATCGCCCTTTCCAAACACCAGCAGGAACTGATACGGGAGGATGCGCTCACGCTTCAGGAGCCTCAACCCTGACGCCGACACCTGCCGGATGACGACATCGGGATCGACGCGTTCTTCCATGGGCGGTCCCGGCCCCGTACCTTCGCGGGTGAACTCGACGATCCCGAACAGCCCCTGAGGCTTGAGTGCGCGCGCGATGTTCGGAAGAAGGGCTTTCGGGTTGTCGATCTCGCCGTATACGCTGACCATCAGCGCCGCATCCAGCGTACCGGCCGGAAGGCCGGGATGGTCAGCACGCCCCAGCACGGTCCGCACGTTCTGAAGCCCTTCTCGTTGCACGCGGCGTTTGATCGCTTCGATCATCTGCGGCTGGATGTCTTCGGAATACACGAGTCCGTTCGGTCCCACCCGACGGGCCAGTCTGATCGTGAACCAGCCCCCCCCGGCGCCGAGATCGGCCACGGTCGACCCGTCGGCGATCTTCAGCGCATCCATGATTTGATCGGGTTTCTGCCAGAGATCACGATCGGGGCCTTCCAGCAGCCCGAGATCCTGTGGCGGGTAGAGACGGCCGTGCCGGGGGCGTTCCTGCGCGAGGGAAAGATCGAGTGCCCCAAACACCACAAGGATGAGCGCAACGAGGTGCCGGGGCCACGGTGTCGTGACCCTCTTCACCGCTCGCGTCCTGCGACGCCGGGCCGCGTCATCGCTTCCGGGGAGAGAATGCGATCAAGGTCGGCTTCATTCATCAATCGCCGTTCAAGAACCAGATCGCGAATGGGACGACCGGTCTTCACCGATTCCTTCGCGATTTCCGCGGTCACCGCATACCCAAGATAAGGGCTGAGGGCCGTGGCCACGGCCGTGCTGCGATCGAGGAGCTCACGGCAGCGCTGCACATCCGGTTCGATCCCGTCGACGCAGCGCGTGCGCAGCACGTTCAGCGCTTCACGGAGAATCGACGTCGCATGCAGCGCATTCCAGGCGATGACCGGCATCATCACGTTCAGCTCGAGCTGCCCCGCCTCTCCGGCCAACACGACGGTCGTGTCGCACCCGATCACCTGGTAGCAGACCTGGTTCACCATCTCGGCAATCGACGGATTGACCTTGCCAGGCATGATTGACGATCCGGGCTGAACGGCGGGCAGCAGAATCTCCGAGAGCCCCGCACGCGGTCCCATGCTGAGCAGCCGCAGGTCGCCGGCAATCTTTCCCACTTCCACGGCGAGCGTCCGCACCGAGGCGGAGCAGGCGACCACGTCTCCCATGCTCTGCGTGACGCGGAACGCGTTCGTCGCGGGCCTCAGATCCTGGCCTGTGTCCCGCGACAGATTCGCGATCGCCAGCCGCGTGAATTCCGCGCCGGCGTTCAGCCCCGTGCCGACCGCCGTCGCGCCGAGATTCAGCTCGAGCAGCCGCAGGCGGCTTCGCGCGAAATCGTCCGCCGCCTGCGCGATGCAGGCGGCGTAGCCGCCAAACTCCTGGCCCAGCGTGATCGGCACGGCGTCCTGCAGATGCGTCCGGCCGACCTTCAGAATGCCGGCAAACGCCGTGCTCTTTCGTTCGAAAGACGCCGAGAGCGCCTGTGCGGCCTCGAGCAGGCCCGCTGATGCCCGCAGGAGCGCGAGTCGCGTGGCGGTCGGAAAGACGTCATTGGTGGACTGGCCCATGTTGACGTGATCGTTGGGGTGAACCTTCGCGTAGTCGCCGCGCTGCCCGCCGAGGAGCTCTGCCGCTCGGTTCGCCAGGACCTCGTTGGCGTTCATGTTGTGTGACGTCCCGGCGCCCGCTTGATAGATGTCGACGACGAACTGGTCGCGCAGCTGGCCGCCCAGGATCTCGTCAGCCGCCTGCACAATCGCTAGTCCGACGTCGTTCGGCAACCGTCCCAGCGCGACATTTGCCTGCGCTGCCGCCTTCTTGACCTGAACGGTCGACGTCACGAGATCGGGATGGGCCTTGAGGCCGCTGATGGGGAAGTTGTCGAGCGCGCGCTGCGTCTGAATGCCGTAGTACGCGTCGGAGGGAACCTGAAGCTCGCCGAGGGGGTCGCGTTCGGTGCGGAATGCCATGACAATCCCGTTGTTCCGGATTCGGGGTTCTGGAACCTGTGGAAAACTCCTGGCGCAAGCGAGTTTTCCACAAGGTTCGGGATTCGTAAGCCACTGAGGCCGGGGGCAACGCCACGAATCCCGAATCCCAAATCCCGTCAGCAAATTATACTTTCTGTATGCTCTCGTCATTTTTCGACAGCGTGCTCGAGCTCGTCATCAGGACATCGACCGATCTGCCGCCCGACGTGCGGGCGGCGATGAAGACGGCCCTCGACGCCGAGCCCAGCGGGACGCAATCAGCCCAGGCCCTGCGGATCATCGCGCAAAACATCGACATGGCCTCGGCTGTCGAGGGCGCGATTTGCCAGGACACGGGAATGCCGACCTTCGAGGTCAACGTACCGATCGGGGCGAATCAGATCTGGATGAGACAGCAGATCCGCGAGGCGGTCGCGGACGCCACGAGGCGGGGAATACTGCGCCCCAATTCGGTCGATTCGATCACGGGGCGCAATTCCGGGACGAATCTCGGACCGGGCACGCCCATCATCCATTTCGATCAGTGGGAACGCGACGACATCGAAATCAAGCTGCTCCTCAAGGGGGGAGGCTGCGAGAACGTCAACGCGCAGTACTCGCTCCCGTGCGAGCTGCCGAATCTCGGCCGCGCGGATCGCTCGCTGGAGGGCGTTCGCAAATGCATCCTGCACGCGGTCTGGAACGCCCAGGGGCAGGGCTGCAGTCCCGGCGCCGTGGGCGTCTGCGTCGGCGGCGATCGCACGTCCGGGTATCTTCACGCGAAAGAGCAGCTGTTTCGAAGCCTGGACGCGGTCAATCCGGATCAGCGGCTGGCCGAGCTCGAGTCGTCCATCATGAAGACGGTCAACTCGCTCCGCGTCGGGACCATGGGCTTTGGTGGGGAAGTGACGCTCATCGGCTGCAAAATCGGCGCGCTCAACCGGCTGCCGGCCAGCTTCTTCGTGTCGGTCGCGTACGATTGCTGGGCGTTCCGCCGTCTCGGCATCCGCCTCGATGCGCGCGATGGCGCGATTCGCGAGTGGCTGTACCGCGATCCGTCTACGCCGGTGATCCCGATGATCGATCAGGAGGGGTTCACCCGAACCGGCCGTGAAATCCGATTGCACACGCCGCTGACACGAGAAGATATCCACACGCTGCACGTCGGAGATGTGGTGCTCTTGAGCGGGCCGCTCTTCACCGGCCGCGATGCGGTCCACGCGCACCTGATGAAGCACGATCCCCCGGTCGATCTGCGGGGTGCCGCTCTGTACCATTGCGGGCCGGTCGTGGCGAAGGAAGGCGAAGCGTGGAAGGTGACCGCCGCGGGCCCGACGACGAGCATCAGGGAAGAGCCATATCAGGCCGAGATTCTGCGGCGCTATGGCGTCCGCGCGGTCATTGGAAAAGGCGGGATGGGCGCGAGGACACTCGAGGGTCTCAAAGAGTCAGGCGCCGTCTATCTGAACGCGGTGGGTGGGGCCGCTCAGTTCTATGCGCGGTGCATCGAGCGCGTCGAGGGTGTCTTCCTCATGGAGTTCGGCACGCCCGAGGCGATGTGGCACCTGCACGTCCGTGACTTTCCCTCCGTCGTCACGATGGACGCGCACGGCCGGAGCCTGCATCAGGATGTGAGAGAGGAGTCGGCCGGGCGGCTTGCGGCGCTCGGATCTTCCGTCTAAAGGCGGAAGCTACGAAGACGGTCCGGCGTGCGGTCTTGCTAGATCACGATTCACCACGGAGCGCACAGAGACCACAGAGTGTGAAGGCCTCGGGATTCGGGATTCGGGATTCGGGATTCGAAAGACGCACCCCACGAACCCCGAACCCCGAATCCCGAACCCCGAGACTTTCGCTGCCGGCTGCGTGATCTGCGGTGGTTGTCGTGGGAATCAGAATCTCTTCAGCGGCGGGCGGCGGAATCCGCGCGCCGCAGCGGCGGCGTCCAAATCTGCCGTCGCCAGATCTTCGACCGCCAGCAGCGGGAACTCGATCGCTTCGTTCGTCACCAGCGATTTGAGGTACCCGCCGCACGACTGGCATGTTTCGATCATGCGGTCCGGCCGCGCCTCGTCGACGCTGCGGATCGAAAACGCCTCGCCCCGTTCACCGCAGTAGATGCAGCCTTCGGGCGCTGCCCAGGAGGCGACGCAAAACGAGCATTTCAGCGTCCGGGCCGGCCGTTCGACTGCGTTCACCCCTCGACTACGCTCGGGGTGACCCTGAGCTTGCCGAAGGGTCAGGGCCGGCGTGCGGTCGGCGAACGCCGGCCACGATCCGCAGACGGGACAGTACCC
>JACQTH010000129.1 GCA_016210935.1 Acidobacteriota bacterium
CCTGTACAACGTTCCGGGCCGAACCGGCTGCAACCTGGATGTCGCGACGCTCGTGCGCCTTGCGGAGATTCCGAACATCGTCGGGGAGAAGGAAGCTTCCGGGAACATGACGCAGATGTGCGAAGTCTGCCGCGCGGTTCCGGACGAATTCGCCGTGTTATCCGGAGACGACGCGCTGACCCTCCCGCTGATGGCGGTTGGCGGCCGCGGCATCATCTCCGTCGCGTCGAACGAGGCGCCCGCTCTGATGGTGGAGATGGTCGAGGCCGCGGCACGCGGCGATTTTGCGGCCGCGCGTGCCCGGCACGATCGGCTGCTGCCGCTGCTTCTGATCAACTTCATCGAGTCGAATCCGATCCCCGTGAAGGCGGCGCTCGCGAGCATGGGATTGATCGAGGAAGTCTATCGGCTCCCGCTCGTGCCCCCCCGGCCGGAATCCCGCGCCCGCATCGTTCGCGTGCTCGAGGATCTGAAGCTCCTGGAGCGGGCCGTCGCCGGCGCGTGAACCTTCATGACTGACATCGCCGTTGCGTCGCTGCAGGATCAGATCGCCCAGCTCGCGCGGCCGGAACAGGTCGATCCGGCCGCCGCGCGAACGATCTTCGAGCGGCTTCGCGGGCTGCTGTCATCCGGCGCGGTTCGGGCGGCGACCCCCGACCCGGAGGCGCCTCATGGGTGGCGCGTCAACACCTGGGTGAAGCAGGGGATCCTGCTGGGGTTCCGGTTCGGCACGCTCGTCGATGTGTCGATGGATCACGGGCGCTGGCCGTTTTTCGACAGGGACGTGCTTCCGCTCAAGAAGCTCTCCGTCGACAGCCGCGTCCGCATCGTTCCGGGTGGTTCCGCGGTTCGAGACGGCGCCTATCTTGGCCCCGGCGTCATCTGCATGCCGCCCATGTACGTCAATATCGGCGCCTACATCGACGAAAACACGCTGATTGATTCGCACGCGCTCGTCGGATCGTGCGCGCAGATCGGCCGCCGCGTCCATCTGAGCGCCGGCGCCCAGATCGGCGGCGTCATCGAGCCGGTGGGCGCGCTTCCCGTCATCGTCGAAGACGATGTGCTGGTTGGGGGGAACGTCGGCATCTTCGAGGGCGCCATCGTGCGCCGTCGCGCCGTCGTTGCCGCCGGCACGATCCTGACAGGATCGATGACGGTCTACGATCTGCCGAACGAGGCGCTCATCACGCCGGATCCAGGGGGGCCGCTCGTCATCCCGGAGGGCGCGGTCGTGGTGCCGGGCGCGCGCGCGGTGACGCGCGGCAAGGGTAAGGCCTGGGGCCTGTCGCTGGCCACGCCGGTGATTGTGAAATACCGCGACGAGCGAACGGACGCACGGACCGAATTGGAGAAGTGGATTCGATAGGCCTGATAGACTCGATTTCGTGCTGGATGTTGTTTCCTTCGCGCGCTCCCTCATAGACATCGACTCGACCACCGGTCGCGAGACGGCCGTCATCGCGCTCGTCGAAGAACAGTTGCAGCGACTTGGCTACCGTGTCGATCGGCAGATGGTCACCGCCGACCGCCACAATCTGTTTGCGTACGACCAGCCCCCGGATGTCGTGTTCTCGACGCACATGGACTGTGTGCCGCCTTATGTCTCCAGCCAGGAGCGTGGCGGCCGTCTTTACGGGCGGGGTTCGTGCGACGCCAAGGGGATTCTCTCCGCGCAGCTGGCCGCGGTCGAACGACTTCGCGCATCGGGTGTTCGGACCGCGGGCCTGCTGTTCGTGGTTGGCGAAGAACGCGGATCTGATGGCGCCCGGGTCGCGGCGCGTGCCGTGGAGGCGTTGGCCTCGTGGCTTCCGCCTTCAGGCGGAAGATTTCTGATCGACGGCGAGCCGACCGACAACACGCTGGTGGCGGCCACGCGAGGCATCGTCCGGTTGAAGCTCGTGGCGCGCGGACGAGCGATGCACTCTTCCTTCCCCGAGCTCGGCGACTCCGCGATCGAAAAGCTGGTGGATGCGCTGGCGACGTTGCGCGGGATCGAGTGGCCGGCGGATCCGACGCTCGGCGTCACGCACTACACGGTCGGGCTGATCTCGGGCGGAGTCGCGCCGAACGTCGTGCCGGCGCGCGCCGAAGCGGAGGTGCTGGTGCGGACCGTCGGCGACGCCGGCGTCGTGCGCGCCCTCGTCCGCCGTTCGTTGCCCGGAATAGAGGTGGAAGACGTGCTCGAGGTGCCGCCCGTCACCTTCGAGGTGGTGGACGGCTTCGAGACCGCCACATTTCCGTTTACCACCGACTCCCCGTTTCTGCGTGGATGGGGACGCCTGCTGTTGATGGGTCCCGGAGATCCGCGCGTCGCGCACACGGACGAGGAGCATGTGGAGATCGCCGAGCTGCACCGCGCGGTGGATCTGTACGAGCGGCTGGCGAAGAAGCTTCTGGGATCTTCCGCCTAGTTGCTGCTGGTTCTCCGCGGCGGCTCGGCGGCCGCCTCAATCGCGACCGGCCGGCCGTCCACGAACACGCGCTGGATGGTCGTCTTTTCCTCGAAGAGATCGCCGGTTGTGACGATCAGGTTCGCGATCTTCCCTATTTCAATCGACCCCAGACGATCGCTTGCCCCGGCGATTCTCGCGGCATTCAACGTCAGCGCCCGGATGGCGGCATCCGGCGCGAGGCCCGCCTTCACGGTCCTGGCTGCGTTCTTGAGGAAGTCCTTTGGATCCGACAGAGCGCCGGACCGGAACGCGAACGTGATCCCCGCCTGCTCCAGAGCGGCCGCGACCTTGGGCGCATTCGCGCGAAGCTGCAGGGTCCGAAGCGGTTCATCCGCGTCCGGTGCGAGCGAGCGTGACCGCGCCGGAAAGTTCAAGTCGACGATCACGCGGGCGCCGGCCGCTTTGAGATCGTCCGCCGCGTGATTCGCTTCGTGTCCGCCCGTCACGATCGGCGTCAGCTTGAATTCCCTGGCCATCGTGAGCGAGCGCCGGATCTCGCGCGCCAGATCCGCCTCGAAGGCGACGGGCAGCCTGCCGTCGAGCGCCGGGCCGAGCGCGGCCAGCGCCGGGTCGTACGCGGGGCGGATCAGGCCGAAACTAGAGCTTCGGCCCACATCCCCCCGCTCGTATCGCGCCCACTCGCGCTGGTAGTGCTGCGCATCGAGAAACGCCTGGCGTACGAACGCGATCACGCCCATCAGCGAATTCGGGTACGCGTTTCCCTGCGGGCGTTCTGTGAATGCGACGTGCAGCGCCACCGGTGTCTTGACGACGAGCAGCCCGCGGCGGGAGTCCGCCACGCTTCCGATCTGTGGCTCGTCGGGCGGTCCGACGATGTTGACCAGCGTGCTACGGCCGGTGATGACGTCCCCCGTCGGTGTGGCGAGCGCGCTCGTGATCCCGGATTGCGCCAGCGCTTTCAACTCCGGCGGATCCGCCTTGAGGTAGTTCGCCGCTTCGATCTGCGGCCGCAGAATCGATTCACGCTTGGCCCGTTCGACGTCCTCGGTCGTGCGCGGGTTGGTCGGGCGTACCACGGCCGGAACGTCGAGCCCCGCCGCTGTGCCCATGTCGATGAGGCCGGGGTAGACGTTGAAGCCCTTTCCTTCGATCACGGTCGCGTCCGCCGGCACGGTGACGCTGGTGCCTACGGCCTCGATGAGACCGTTTCGAATCACGACGGTCGCGCTGTCGAGCGCCGGGCCGGCGGCGGTAAAGACCCGCGCGCCGCGGATCGCATACACGTGCGGCGCGTCCGCGCGAACGACCGTAAGCGCAACCACGGCCGGAACAACCGCGAAAAACATCTCAAACCGTTTCATGGTGTCCTCGTTCATTCCCTTGTCATGTACCGCTCGTACAACGCACGATGACGATTCGCGAGGCTCACATCCTGACCATTGATGATCACGTGCGTGATCTCGCTCCGAATCTCCAGCGGGTCGCCCTTGCTGACCAGAAGATTGGCCATCTTTCCGCTCTCGATGCTGCCCAGCCGATCGGCGACGCCCAGAATCTGGGCTGCGTTGATGGTCAGCGCCTTGATCGCCTCGTCTCGCGCGAGGCCCCACGCGACCGACTGGGCCGCGTTGTACGGCAACAGCCGGACGTTCGTGTTCCCGCCCGTGGAAAAGGCAAACAGCACGCCTGCCTGCTGAAGCTCGCTCGCGGTCTGGTAGCTCGCGGCGTGGCTCATGTCCTCGCGCGCCGGCAGGGTGAGCACCGAGCCGAGAATCACGGGAACGTTCTTCTCCTTCAGCAGCGGGGCGACGAGGGGCGCCTCGAGCCCGCCGCTAATCACGATCCTGACGTTCGCGCGATCGGCGAACGCGATCGCATCACGGATTTCCGCCTCGCGATCGGCCCGCGCGATCAGCGGCAGCCGCCGTTCCACGACCGGAACGAGCGCCACGAGCGTCCAGTCGACCGTCCGGGACGCCGCCGGCACCCTCGCGTACGCGCGGGCCTGGTCCAGCAGCCGGGCGAGCTCGTCGAGTCTCGCGTCGCGCTCCTTCTTCAGATCTTCGTACGGGCGCGGCTGCTGCGGGCCCGCACCGCGGCCACCCCCACCCCCACGACCTCCCCCGCCGATGGCCGGAAATTCGAACGAGATCCCGACGTTCGGCGCGACCGTGTTCTCCTCCCAGGTCCAACCGTCGAGATTCATCACCGCGATCTGACCGCCAAGCATGCCGCCCGCCGGCGTCACGGCCACCGTGGTGATGCCGTTGCTGCGCGCAGCCGGGATCGCGTCGCTGTCGGAATGGAACGCGACCTGCGTCCGCAGCTGAGGGTTGAACTCGAGCATTTCCGACGTGTCGGCGAACCCGCCGGCGCCGGGCTCCGCGAGCCCGATGGTCGAGCGGGCGTCGATCCAGCCCGGATAGACCGACGCGCCGGCGGCGTCGATCACTTTTGCGCCCGCCGGCACTTGCAGGTTCGCGCCGACCGCCTCGATTCGGCCGCCGCGAATCACGATGGTGCCGCGCTCAATCTCGGGACGTGTCACCGGCACGATCCGCGCGTTCGTGATCGCCAGCACAGGTCCTCCAGCGGGCCGCGATTGCGTCGACTGGACGGCCGGCGCAGTCCGGCCGGCCGAGGATCCGCTGGTCGCGACGGCCGCGGCGCCGTTCTCCGATGGGCCTCCTGATTCGGGCGAGGCGATGCGCGGCTTGTCCTGGGGTTGATCGCCCGTGGCCGGTGAGCGGCGCTCGGCGGTTTCCGCCAGCACGAGCGTCTCCTTTTCCTTCTTGATCTGCGTGAGACGGGCTGCTTCCGCCTGCCGGTCGTAATAGAGCGTGCCGTCGATGTACGTGCGATCCACGATCGCGTAGCTGCTCAACGGGTGGCGGTTCCAGATGACGACGTCCGCGTCCTTCCCGGGCTCGAGCGAGCCCACGCGGTTGTCGATTCGAAGCTGCCGGGCGGGGTTGATGGTGACGAGCGCCAGCGCTTCGTCTTCCGTCAGTCCGCCCCACTTGATCGACTTTGCAGCCTCGGTGTTGAGGCGGCGGGCGTGCTCCGCGCTGTCGGAATTCACCGACACCACGACGCCTTTGCGCGTCATCAGGGCCGCGTTGTAAGGGATGGCGTCGATCGCCTCGATCTTGTAGCCCCACCAATCCGAGAAGGTGGACGCGCCGGCCCCGTGCGCCGCCATTTCCTTCGCCACCTTGTAACCTTCGAGTACATGTTGGAAGGTCGCCACCTTGAAGCCCATCTCGTCCGCCAGACGAATCAGCATCAGGATCTCGTCGGCGCGATAGGAGTGCGCGTGCACCAGGCGCTTCCCCTCCAGGATTTCCACAAGCGGCTCCAGTTGCAGATCGCGTCGAGGGGCAATATTGAATGGCTGGGACCCCTGCACCACCGGCCAAGCTCCTCGAGCATCCGTTTCAACGGGGCCCCAACGCCCCGCTCCGCTCGTCGCGGTGTTTCCGCCTCCCGCCGTCTGCCGCCGATACTCCTGCCATGCCTTCTGATAGGCCCTGGCGCGCGTGAAGGCGTCCCGAATCACGAACTCGACACCCGGGCGGGTCAGCGGATACCGCCGCGGTCCCTGCTGGCCGGGGCCCAGATCCTTCGGGTTCTCACCCAGCGCGAACTTGATTCCCGGCATCGCGCCTTCGAAGAAGAAGTCTTCGGCGCGCGTTTTGCCCCAGCGCAGCTTCATGACGACGTTCTTGCCGCCGATCGGATTGGCGCTGCCGTGCAGCACGTTCGCCACCGTCAAGCCACCGGCCAGGTCGCGATAGATGTTCACGTTCGTGGGATCGAAAACGTCCTCGATCCCGGTCATGGAGCTCACGGTCGTGCCGCCCTCGTTGATCGAGTCGGCGGCGATGTGCGAATGGCAGTCGATCAGCCCCGGCGTGACGAATCGACCGGTCGCGTCGACGACCTCAGCGCCGGCGGGAATCGTCACCTGCGCGCCGACCTCGGCGATCTTGCCGTTTCGAATCAGGACCGTGCCGTTGGGAATCACGCCCTTCGTCACGGTCAGGACGGTGCCGCCTCTGATGACCACCACAGGGTTCGCGGATGGCCGTGGGGGCGTCTGCCCCTCGACTGCGCTCGCCCTTCGACTCTGCTCAGGGCGACCCTGAGCTTGCCGAAGGGTCGGGGCACCCTGAGCGAAAGTCGAAGGGTGGCCGTGCAGGATCGCCTCGATGGCGGCGCTGAAGACCAGCGCGCCGAGGGCAGAAGCCGACAGGATGAAGATGCGGCGTCTCACGGGGGACCTCCAGATTGAGTGGGCGGTGCGCAGTGGGCAGTGGGCGGGAGGCCTGCCGCCGGCTGCGCTGGGCTACCTTACCCCCAAGCCGTGGCGTGTTCAACCGATGCCCAGCCTCCCGACGCCTGAAGCCCGTAGCCTGAAGCCTGAAGCCCTCTTTGCGTTACACTGCGACCGATGTCTCCCACGCTGGCGCTGCTGCTCGGGATCGTCGTGCTGGCCGTGCTGGCGCTTTCGGTCAGCACCCTCTATCTCGCGCTCCACGCCGGCAGGCGTGTCGGAT
This sequence comes from Acidobacteriota bacterium, assembly GCA_016210935.1. Taxonomy (GTDB): domain Bacteria; phylum Acidobacteriota; class Vicinamibacteria; order Vicinamibacterales; family JACQTH01; genus JACQTH01. The sequence continues at coordinate 6,977 of JACQTH010000129.1, forward strand.
CGGTCGCGGCGGGGCTCGAGGTCGTCGCCCGGCGCCTCGAGCAGGTGAACGGTGGATTCAACGCGCGGCTCGACGGCGCGACCGGCGAGATGAGCCGGACGCTGGTCGACGGCCTGCAGCGCGCGACCGAGACGCTGGCCGCCAGCATCGGGCGTGCGCGCGAAGAGACGCGCGCCCGACTGGATGAAAAGCTGATCGAAGTCACGGCGCGGCTCGGCGACCTGAAAGCCACCAGCGATCGCATCGTCGAGTTCAGCCGCAGCCTCGACGAGTTTCACCGGATGCTGCAGACGCCGCGGCTCCGCGGAGAATTCGGCGAGTTCGCGCTGGAGCAGATGCTCGCGGATGTCATCCCGGCAGACTGCTACGAGTGTCAGGCGGTGGTTGGCGCGTTCCGCGTCGACGCGCTCGTTCGGACGCCACATGGCGTGCTCTGCATCGACAGCAAGTTCCCCTTGGACAACCTGCGCCGCGCGCTCGCGGTCTCGGACGCGCCAATCCGCGACCCGCTGATGAAACAATTTGCGGCGGACGTCCGTGCGCGGATCGACGAAATCGCCGTCCGGTATATCTCACCCCCCGAAACGCTCGAAATGGCGCTGATGTTCGTGCCGGCCGAGAATGTCTATTACGAGTTGCTGAACCGGCCCGATCTGCTTGAATATGCGCGGGCACGCCGGGTCATCGCCGTCTCACCGAACACCATGTACGCCTATCTCCAGGCGCTGGCGATCGGCTTCCGCGGGCTCAAGATTCAGACCGAGGCGCGGAAAGTGGAGCAGATGCTCTCCGACCTGAGAGCCCGGTTCGAGCGGTTTCACGAGCATTTCGTCAAGGTTGGGCGCCATCTGGACAACGCTCAGGCGCAATTCGCGGGGGCCGCGCGCGATGTCGACCGGTTCCAGGCGGCCATGGACGGTCTCCGAGTGGGCCGATTGACCGAAGAGGCGGATTCGGGGGTCGCGACTGAATCCGCGGGCTTCCCGCTTCCGTAGCACAAACTGGCCGGCCCGGCCGTACGGGAATTTCCGGCGGGCGACCGGTGTTCACAACAGGCGTCCCCGGGCTTATGCTTGACAGTCCGGCGAAGCAGGCAGTACAAACCGGTTTCCGGGCTCAACTCCTCGTCATACTCAGTTTCACAAGGAGGCAGGGCACATGCGGAAGTTCTACGCGATTCTGGCGGCAGTGGCGATTCTGGCTGCATTCGGCAGCCCGGCCGTGCTGGCGCAGCAAGACGCCAA
>JACQTH010000171.1 GCA_016210935.1 Acidobacteriota bacterium
GCCCGATCGTCGACAGCCCCAACGCGAGGCACGCCAGGATGGTCATGAGCCGGCTCGACAGACGACCGTTCCATTGCGCATCCGCGATCGCCTGGCTCATCGTCTGGACGCGGTACAGCGGCAGATTACGGTCGAGCGCACGAACTTCTTCCCTCAATTGTGGAGCGAGGGTGCCTGCCTCGGAGCGGCTGCGCACCATCAACACGGCGGTCCCAGGCAACGCGGCCCGGAACGGACGATAGACCACGGGGTCCGGGTCCGGACCGCGTCGATGGCGTAATGCCGGCGCGACGCCGATGATGGTAAACAACTCGCGATTGCCTTCGGCGCCACTCGGCCCGGCCAATGCGATGCGCTCACCGAGCGGACTCCGATCGGGGAAGTGGATCTGCACGAAACGCTCGCTGACGATGGCGTTCGGTTGCGCGGCCGTGCCGTCCTCCTCGGAGAACTCGCGTCCTCGAATCAGCGCGAGACCCAGCGTCTCGAAATAGCGCGGTCCGATCGCGACCGTCCACACACTGGGACTGTTCTCGCCGGTGCGTCCCTCCAGTTCGAGGCCCCGCTCCGTCGCGCCCATGAACGGCAGCGCACTCGCAACGGATGCCGCCGAGACTGCCGGAATGACACGCAGTTGCTCTTCGACCCGTTGATAGAACTCCAACCGTTGCGCCGGTGTCCGATATGTTTCGGCGGGGAGCGTGATCGATGCGGTGAGCACGTCAGGTGTGTCGATCGCCGTGTCCGATGGCAGCGGCGGCCTCGAGACCCGAAATCCGAGAGCAAGATTCGCCAGCATCACGACCGTCAGGGCGTACTCGACACTGAGGAACGCCATCGTCCAGCGTTGAGCGTGGTGTCTGGCCGTGCTGGTTCCTCCGTCCTTCAAGACACGATTGACATCCGTTTTCGACGCGCTGAGGGCCGGCACGAGACCAAAGACCAACACCGTCGCGAACGACACGGTCACGAGCGCTCCAAACACTCGGGCGTCCATCGAGTAGTCGAACCAGTACGGCAGTACATTCGCGGGGATTGCGGTTCGAAATAGCCGCACGCCGGCCAGCGTCACGCCCAACCCGAGCAGCCCACCGATTGCGGCCAGCACACAGGCTTCGATCAGCAATTGACGAACGATGCGGATGCGGCTCGCACCCAACGACGCGCGTATCGCAATCTCTCGTGCGCGACGCAGCGACCGGTCCAGCATCAGGTTTGCGACGTTCGCGCATGAAATCACGACGACGAGAAAGCCAACCGTGGTGAAGGCGAGCCATGCCGGGTCTGTCACCCGTCCCAGGTACCGTTCGTTGATCGCGACGACACGTGCGCGAATCCCCTTGCTCGTTTCCGGATGATCGTGCGCCAATCGATCGACGATCGACACAAGCTCGGATCGCCCCTCCGTCAGACTCACCCCGTCGCGCAGCCGACCGAACACCCGAAGGGTTCGCACGTCCCGCTTGTCCCTTGCCAAGCCCGGCAGCCTCGAAAGCGGGAGCCAGACCTCCGCGGTGCTCGGGAATCCGGAGTGCGATGGCACGACGCCAACGACGGTCGCCGGCGTACCGTTGATCAGTATGGAACGGTGCAGGATGTTCGCATCGCCGCCGTACCGGCTCTTCCAGATTGCACTGCCAAGGATGACGACCGCCGGAGCACCCGGCCGATCGTCCGCGGACACGAACCTTCGTCCCAGCTCGGGCTCTACGCCGATGGTCGCGAAGGCGTTGGCCGTAAGGAACGTCCCATCGATGCGATCTGGAGCACGCTCTTCATCGCCGATCACAACCGGCGCATCGGCGAAGGCAGCGAGGCTGGAAAGTGTACGCACCGCGACACTCAGGTCCTGGAAATCCTGGTACGAGAGGCCTCGGTCGGCGTTGCGTGCGTCGATGGTCGAGACATACGCCACGCGATCGGGACGATCGATCGGCAAACCGCGGAGTGTATGCGCGTAGAGAATCGTCACGAGCATGTTGTTGACGCCGATGCCGAGCCCCAGCACACACACCGCCGTCGCCGTGAATCCCGGATCGCGCACCAGCAGTCTGAAGGCCAAACGGAGATCCAACCCCAGAGCATCGACAAAGGGCAGCCCGCGCTGATCCCGATAGGCCGCTGTCATCTGATCGACCCCGCCAAACGTCCGGCGGGCAGCGGACCTCGCGTCCGCGATCGACATGCCTTTCGCGAGATTCTCCTCGGTCAGCAGTTCGAGATGGGTCTGCACTTCCGCCGAGAATCGTTCGTCGCGACGGCGACGGAAAATCAGATCGAGCACTCGCGCGAGGAACACCCGAAGCGCCGTCATGATTCATGCTCCAGGAGGCGATTGACGATCGTGACGGTGCGTTCCCACAATCGGGTCTCGGCAGCGAGCTGCCGGCGCCCCGCGGCGGTGATCGAATAGAAGCGCGCGCGGCGGTTGTTCTCGCTCGTCCCCCACGCGCTCTTGATCCAGCCTTTCTGCTCGAGGCGCAGCAGCGCGGGGTAAATCGTGCCCTGATTCAGGGCCAGAGCGCCCTGGGCGACCTGCTCGATGCGGCGCGCGATGCCGTAACCGTGGAGCGGGCCCATGGCGACCAGCGTCTTGAGCACCATCAGATCGAGCGTGCCGTACGGAACGTCAGCCTCCGGAGGCGTCATGCGGGAGCTGCTCCTGTTGAGAATCAACAGGAGTATGCCACGCGTCCTGTTGAAAGGCAACATGTCCGGGCGTGGGCCCGCTCCCGCGCCGTTTGCCGCAAGGCGGGTGTAATACACTCGCAGACAAAGAGTTGCGTCTTCCGCCTGCCCTCCGACTGCGCTCGGGGCACCCTGAGCGAAGTCGAAGGGTGAAGGCGGAAGCCACGAAGACAAAGCCGCGAAGAAAAGATGCCCCCGCTCTTCACCCCGCGCTTCTTCATCATGTGCGGCTTCAGCCTGGCCGTGTTTCTCGCCGCACTCCAGCTTCTCCCCGCGGCGCCGTTTCACATCCTCGATCTCGGGGGATCGACATTTCAGTCGGGCCTGTTTCTCGCGTTCCTCACGTACGCGTCCGCCGCGTCGGCGCCGATGACAGGCGCCATCGCCGATCGACTCGGACGACGCCGCGTGATGATCGGCGCGAGCCTCGTCATGGCGGCGCTCTCACTGGCGTACGGCGTCATCACTCACATCCCGCTCCTCCTGGGACTCGTACTGCTGCACGGCGTGTTCTGGTCCGGCCTGCTGAGCGCGACGGGCGCGTACACGGTCAGCGTGATCCCCGACAGCCGGCGCGCCGAAGGGATCGCCTATTGGGGGTTGGGCTCCGTCATCGCGCTCGCCGTGGCGCCGCCGATCGGATTCTGGGTGTATCGCTTCGGATGGCTGTGGCTGTGCCTGGGGTGCGCCACGTTGAACGTGGCGATGGGCGTGATCGCGTGGGCACTTCTCGACGATGAAGGCCAGATCGTCGCGGCGCATCCGATCACGCACGCACGCGACTTGATCGACCTGCGCGCGCTCATGCTGTCGATCACGATGTTCCTCTGCACGTTTGGCTACGGCGGGGTGACGAGTTTCAGCGCCCTGTTCGCCGACTCGCAGCTGATTGTCCCGAAGAGCATCTTCCTGACGACGATGGCGGGGGCCGTTCTGGCATCCCGAATCCTCGTCGGCGCCCGCGCGGATCGAATCGGCTACCGGAAGACACTGGTCCCGGCGCTTGGTCTCGATTTCCTCGGCCTCGCCGTGCTTGCCGCTTCCTCGGGGCGTACGGGAATGATGGCGGCGGCGGTCGTTTTTGGCGCCGGCTTCGGAACCACTTGGCCGGTCTTCAGCGCATACCTGCTTCAAGGCGTCGATCCCGCCCGGCGCGGGGCGATGTACGGCGCCATGCTGGCGGCCGTCGATACCGGCATCGGTACCGGATCGATGTCGACGGGCTGGTTGATCGATCGGGTGGGGTTCAATGGGGCGTTTGCGGTGGGCGCCGGCGTCGCGGGTCTCGCGATACCATATTTTCTCCTCATGGACAGAACCGAAACAGGAAGCACCTGAACGAAGAAACGCGGGAAGCAGAATTCACCACGCCGACGGGGACGCGACATGAGCGGCTCCCTACGCCCCTCCAAACGCCCATAGCGCCGAGGTCGTACGCACGTAGATGCGACCATCCGCCACCGCCGGCGTCGCGTAGACGTCCTCGCCAAGTTGATTCACGACCCTCGGCGTGATCGCGCCGCCCGGCGCGACGACAGCGACCGCCCCTGCTTCCGTAGTGAAGAAGATGTGACCATCGGCCGCGATGGGCGATGCGAAATGCGGGCCGAGCGCGCCCGTCAACCGTCCCTGGCTGATGACCGCGCCCGTCTCGGGGTTGAGCGCCGTGACGATGCCGTTGTCGTTCACCATATACAGGACGCCTTCGTACAGCAGCGGCGAGGGCAGTTGCGGCACGCTGCGCGAATACCTCCAGCGAACCGCGGTGTCGCTCATGTCGCCGGACCCGCCAAGGCGGATCGCCAGCATGCCGTTTTCGGAGTCGAGCGCCGCGCGGTAGTACGCCCACTCATCACGCGTCAACGACGCGCTCCCGTCGAGATCGGCGAGATCGAACCAGGAAGCGCTTGTGAACTTCGGGAACTCCGTCCTGGAGAGGAGGCCGTTGCCGTCGGCATCCGCCGTCTTCCACACCTCATCGGCGGGAGGCACCGTGATTTTTCGGCCGGGATCGTTCACCGGCGCACCGTAGCCGTTCACGTAAATGGTGTCGCC
>JACQTH010000154.1 GCA_016210935.1 Acidobacteriota bacterium
CGGCGGCGACATCATCGTTCTTCACGATGGCGACGAAAGCGCGCCCCGGCGGGATCAACGGCAGACGGTCGAAGCGGTGGCCCGCTTGATCCCAATTCTTCGCGCCCGCGGCTTCTCGTTCGGCACCGTGTGCGAAAACGAGCCGGGAGGAGTCGCAGATCTCCAGTAGCGTACCTGGAGCGTAGCGCGGGCCCTTTATCGTGCCCGAGAGAGCGCGTCCGTTAATGACGATGAGCCGCGTGGCGGTGTGGTTGGGGTCTGGCGCAGAACAGGTCGTTCGGCTCACAGCCCTCGACCTCGACCTGGACCGTCGTGTGGGTGATGTGAAACCGCCGCTCGATGTCGTTGACAACGGCCCTCAACACCTGCTGACCTTCCCGGATGCTCTGCTCCGCCACGACGATGTGGCAACTGCAGGCGACGACGCCCGGGCCGACCATCCAGACGTGGAGATCGTGGACGTCGAGCACACCTGACACGCCCTTGATCGCCTCGATCACGGCGGGCATGTCCGTGCCCGGCGGGGTGCCTTCCAGCAACACGGTCGCGCTGTCTCTCAGCACGCCGTAGCTGCTCCACAGGATGAAGCCGGCGATCATCAGCGAGACGATCGGGTCTGCGATCACCTGGCCGGTGAACGCGATGAACGCGCCCGCGATCACGACACCGAGCGTCGAGATCACGTCGACGACCATGTGGATGTATGCGCTCCGCACGTTCATATCGTGCTTGGAGCCTTCGTGGAGGCGCCAGCTGATGAACAGGTTGACCAGCACGTTGGCCAGCGCGACCCACATCATCAATTGACCGCTTGCCGGTTCGGGCGTCCTGATTCGCGCGACCGCTTCCCACACAATCCACAACGCGATCGCAACGAGCGAAATGGCGTTGATCAGCGCCGCGACGATGCCGACGCGGTGATAGCCGTACGTCATCCCGTGGTGCGACGGCTTGTGAGCGACTCGGAGGCCGTACCAGCTCAGCGCGAGGGCTGCCGCATCCGCCAGGTTGTGTCCGGCATCGGAGAGCAGGGCAAGAGAGTGCCCAATCCATCCCGCCACAGCCTCCAGGACGACGAACAGCAGCGTGACCAGGACGACGGCCGCCATCGTCTTGTCGGATACGGGACCGGCGCGGGGGGAATGGCCGTGATGGGTGTGCCCGTCGTGATGGTGAGGCATGCGACGACCCTGTGATCGTATCAAAAGCTGACGAACGGCAGAGCATGCCCGCGGAACCGCGATTGCTTTGTTCTGCTCGGATCCAACTGGTATCCCGATCGTCAGGTGGTGGCCGTGGTAGGCGACGGCGGGACGAGCCTCGCGGGCCGGTGCCGCAGTCGTTTATGGGCCCTTGAATCCGATTCGCTGCCGGATTGCCTCGGGGAGCTCGTTGAGGATCTGTTCGTGCCGGAGAAGAATCGCCTTGATTTGTTCGAACTGGCGTAACTCCTGCTCGATGGTCGCGAAGCGGCGGGCTGAATCTGCTGCCAGCTCCCTCAATTCCGTCAGAAAGGACGTATGTTGGGCGACCAGCGCGGCTTGATTCTGAACGAGCAGTGCGATCGCGTCTTGGAGTGTGCCGTTTCGGCTTGCGGCGTTCCGCCTTCGCGCCATATCTGCTCCAGTAAGTGTAACGCCATTCCCGCCGAACGGGCAGCCCGAGGCCGCACCTCAGGTGGCTAGCAGTGAAGCTGCGCCTCAAACCGCCGAGACTTCGCCACGCCCCACGCAGCTTCCCTGCTAGGAGAGCACCCGTATCACATCCGACCGGGTGATGATGAAGGTCTTGTCGGTTTTGAAATCGCGCACCAGGACGGCGGGGTTTTCGGGCGTAATCATCGTCGCGAGCAGCTCCACCGGCGTGGAGATGTCGACGAACGGGAAGGCCGGCTGCATGATGGTCTCGACCGGCTCCGTCTTGACGTCCGGATTCCGCACCAGCTCCGCGTAGAGTCTCGATTCGTTCAGCGAACCCACCAGGCGGCGGCTGCGCGTGATCGCGATCTGCGAGAAATCGTGCTCGCTCATCAGCTTGATCGCCTTCGCCACGGGGTCGGTCGCCTCGACGGCGAGCATCTCGCCCGACATCCCGGAGACCACCAGGTCCCGGGCCGTGAGCCCCGTGCGCTCGAGGAAGCCTTTCTCGCGCATCCAGTCGTCGTTGTACATCTTCCCGAGATAGCGCGATCCGTGATCGTGGAAGATGACGACCACGACCTCGCCGTCGTGGAAGTGGTCCTTCAGCTGCAGCACGCCGGCGATCGCGGCGCCCGCCGAGTTCCCCGCGAAGATCCCTTCTTCGCGCGCGATCCGCCGCGTCATCAGCGCCGCGTCCTTGTCCGTCACCTTTTCGAAGTGGTCGACGACGTCGAAGTCGACGTTCCTCGGCAGGAAATCCTCGCCGATGCCCTCGGTGATGTATGGATAGATCTCGTTCTTGTCGAAGACGCCGGTCTCCTTGTATTTCTTGAAGACCGATCCGTAGGTATCGATGCCCCACACCGTGATCTTCGGATTGCGCTCCTTCAGGTAGCGGCCGACGCCGCTGATCGTCCCCCCGGTGCCGACCCCGACGACGAGATGGTCGATTCGGCCGTTCGCCTGCTCCCAGAGCTCAGGCCCGGTCTGCTCGTAATGCGCGGCGGTGTTCGACAGGTTGTCGTACTGGTTCGCCTTCCAGGAGTCCGGGATCTCCTTCTCCAGGCGCGACGATACTGAATAGTACGATCGTGGATCCTCGGGGTCGACGTTGGTCGGACAGACAATGACCTCGGCTCCGAAGGCTTTCAGCGCGTCGATCTTCTCCTTGGATTGCTTGTCGGTTGTCGTAAAGATGCAGCGATAGCCGCGAACCACGGCGACAATCGCCAGGCCCATCCCGGTATTGCCGGAGGTTCCTTCGATGATCGTGCCGCCGGGCTTCAGCTTGCCGGCCCGCTCGGCGTCCTCGATCATCTTGACGGCCATCCGGTCCTTGATCGAGTTACCGGGGTTGAAGGTCTCGAGCTTGACGAGAACGGTGGCCCGGACCACGCCGTTGGTGATGCGGTTGATGCGCACCAGCGGCGTGTTGCCGATGGTGTCGAGGATGGTGTCGGCGATTTTCTTCATTCAACACGGAGATCGGGGGTCGGGGGCCAGGGGGCGGTAAAACAAACCGTCCCCTCTCACCCGATCCCTGTCCCCTAGTTCTTCTGAGGGGTCCGATCCTTCACGATGAAGACCTTTTCGCCCGGGCGAATCAGCCCCAGCTCACGCCGGGCGATCTCTTCGATGGTCTCAGGATCTTCCCTGAGGCGGCGGGCCTGTTCGCGCAGCCGGTCGTTTTCCGCACGCAGCGCCTCGATCTTCGCCGCCAGGGCATTGTATTCCCGTCTGGCCTGAGCGATCGCGAGCAGCCCCTTGTCGCCGACGAGGCCGTCGACGATCAACACCGACGCGACAAAAAGCAGAAGGAACGCGGTGACGCGGCGAACACGCTGGCGACGGGCGGCGCGACGTGTCCCCTGGCGGGCGGGGCGATCGGAAGGCGCGGCGTCCGGAGGGAGCCCACGCTTGGTCATCCAAGGATCAATGATACCCGGGATCAGCCCTGATCTCCGAGTCACTGCACGATCGTCTCGTCCAGCACCCATCGCCCGTATGGCTCACTGGCGGTCGCCTGCAAGACGAGAAATTCCGGGACTTCGTATGGGTGCAGCTCGC
>JACQTH010000155.1 GCA_016210935.1 Acidobacteriota bacterium
CCGCGAGCGGTCCATTGGACGATTCGAACGACTTCGCCATCGCGTCGACGACTTCCGGACCCGTCAGCGTGTTGCCCTGCGCGCAGTAATCCACGCCGCACGTGTGCCCCTTCCAGTCGGTGATCGTCGGACTCGTCCACGCCGCGGAGCGGCCCTTGATGTCCAGGATGGCGACCTGCCGGCTGCCCCGGCGTTCATCGCTCCGCAGCATCATGTCGAGCGCCTGCTGCGGCGTCAGGGCGGATTCGAGCAGCTCGATCCCGATAGTGCTGTACATCGGATTCGATGCCGACTGATGGGCGAAGACAGCGAGGCCGCCTTTGCCGCCGCGCGTCCGGCTCCCGACGGCGATGGTTTTGGAGTGCACGGCGATCCCGAGCTGACCGGAGTTCGGATCGCGGCCGACGATCGAGAAGGTCCCCTCCTCGCCCGGCCCGTACTGCTGCGCGACCGCGGTGTGGACGAGAATCCCGGCTAGAAGTAACGCGCATAGGATTGGTCGTACCATCAGTGCCTCCTGCAGCCGGCCGCACGTTTTCAGATCGGAAGTTGAGTCGGCGTGGCTCGACGCGCTGCGACGTGCAAGGGCCGACACCGCCAGTTGGAGTCACGAGAGGCGGCGTCCGACCGTCCGGCCGGCACGAATGCACCCGCCCTTCGATTACGCAGGCACCCGGGCTCCGACAGGGCCTTTCGTGATTGCCGTAACCGTGGGCATCACGTCGAAACGCTTCACACTGAGGTCCCGTAGGAATGGAGCCTGTTTGACTTGCGCCACCAACGGGCCGGCCAGGAAGGCATCGACCGACGCCGTGTCGTCGAACAGATAGATGCCCCCGGCTTCGCTTTCGGCGGGATTCAGGAGCCAGATTTTCCACTGGAGCCCGGTGACCCCATTGAAGAGGTCGGCCAGCGGCGTCACGGCGCGTTCGTACTCCTGCGCCGAGACGTTCAACTTGAAGTTGATTTGCAGAATGTTGGTGCTCATAGCAGTCTCCTTCTTAACCACTCCAGGACGTTGCGTCGACCGGCCCGGGATAGTGAGTGGCCGATCCTGCCGGGTACGGGGAACGAAATCAAGAGTCACCCCAGCACCCGAAGCGGCCCGCCGCTCACATATCGGCCCGCGCGACTTTGCCTGCTTCGACTCTCACCCTGACCGGCCCCTTCTTCAGATCGTCCCTCCACACGCGGTACCGCCCGGGTTTCAGATTTGTCACACCAAAATAGCCGTTTCCGTCTGTCCGGACGAGGTGTGTTCGGCGGAACAGGCCGAAGCCCGAAGCCAAAGCTTCGGCCCACGTGCCCTCGCGCTTGATTCTTACCTCCACCGCATCCGCCGCGCGCGGCGTCTCCGCCGTGACCGTGCCGGCGATGAATCCTCGTGACGGCCGATCAATCCACGGCATCGACGGCACGGGAGCCGGTCGCGTGAATGCACCCTGCGCGGCACCCGCGCCGTCGACGAGGAACGCGAGGTGATTGGCATCTGCCGGGAACTGCGGCGGGGAGCCGGGGGCGACAGTGGCGGGAATCTCCGGCGCAAGCCGCGGCACCGCGTACGAGAACAGCGACACGCCATCGATGCGATCGTCGCGATCGTTGCCTCGTGCCGTTCGGATGCGCGCGATCTGTGCGAGCGTGGCTTCCGGCGCGTTGCGGTACGCGCCAACGCCCACCGCGAGCTGCCGCCCGTGCTTGTGGCGCTTCTCCCATCGAATCCAGCCATTGAACCAGTCGCGGACGCGCGCATCCGTTTCAGTCGCATAGTTCATCGGCACGGCGAGATCGATGAGCCCCTCGCGCATCCACTCGTGCCAGTTCTGGAACACACGCTGCATCGGCGCCACGTCGGCGAAATCCTTCTCGTTTGTGGGAGGCACTCCCCAGGGGATGACCGCTGCGCTGACCTTGACGTGTGGTTTGATCGCCTTCGCTTCAATCGAGATTCGCCTTACAAGGCTGGTCACCTGCGCCCGACGCCAGGCCATCCAGGCTTCGTCGCCTGGTGCCGGCATGTCGGTCCGGCCGGTGTTGCGCCTGAACCGCTCGAGCGCGACCGCGTTGTACCCCACGCCCGCGCCACGCGGCAGGCGTTCGGCGGTCTCCGGATAGCGGATGTAATCGAAGTGGATTCCATCCACGTCGTAACTCCGCACGATGTTCAGGTAGATCTCGACGAGGTACGCGGCGGCAGCGGGATGACCGGGATCGACGAAATAGCCGACGGGAAACTTGTGATCGCCAGAGGGAGACGCGGTGAACCAGTTCTCCTCGCCGGCCGCTGCCGGACCATGCCGGTTGAACAGATGACGCGCATCCCGCGGAGGCGCTTCGTCGCGCCACGTGGGCATGGCGTTCACCCAGGCGTGGACCTGGAGCCCCTCGCGATGAGCGCCGTCGACGATGTAGGCGAGCGCGTCAAACGACGAATCGTAGGCGGGATCGTCGAGCGGTGGCTCCACGCCTTTGGTGTAAAGCGCGTCACCGCGCCGCCGCACCTGGACGAACAAGGTGTTGAGATGCGCGCGTCGCGCCGCCGCGATCAGCTCGTCGGCTTCCTGCGGCGAACGGATGCCGGCGTGAAACGCGTCGACCCAGAGCGCGCGGATCTCCGGAGGGTCGAACTTCGACACTGAACCCGGTGGCGGTGTCTGCGCCGCCACCGGGAACGCGACCAGAAGGTATGCAGCCGCACTAGCGAAGCTCCGCATCGAACCGACCAGCTGCGCTTCGCTAGACATCACGAGACTTTACTCAATAGCCCCGCTTCGCGGGGGCTAGCCGTGCTTGTGGAACAACAAATGTGACCAAATCGCCCACATTCTGGCCGTTCAAGCACGGCTATTGCGTCGCAATCCTCCGTCCCTCGGCGTCGTAGGCTTCCATCGGGCCAAGCCGCTGTACGCGCCGTAGGTGTACCCTTTCTCCTCCCGCAGATTCATGAACAGCCGCCCGGTCGGTCCTCCGCCGA
>JACQTH010000145.1 GCA_016210935.1 Acidobacteriota bacterium
CGTCAGAATCGCCACCGGGTTCGCGCCCAGCGCGATGTAGACCGCCATGACCCCGCCGGAAATCGTCGCGAGTCCGCCCACCATCAACGCCAGCAGTTCCGATCGCGTCATCTGAGGGACGTAGGGTTTGACGATGATTGGCGCTTCGGTCTGCCCCATGAAGACATTCGCGGCGGCCGAGAGCGTCTCGGCGCCGCTCGTCTGCAGCAGATGCATCATCACCCGCGCCATCATCTTGACGATGAACTGCAGGATCCCGAAGTAGTACAGGACCGTGAAGAACGAGGAGATGAAGATGACGGTCGGGAGCGCCGTGAAGGCGAAGACGAACCCGCCCGGAAAGACCTTCGCCATCGCCGCCGGGTCGGCGAGCCCCCCGAACACGAAGCGCGAGCCCGCGTCGGTGAACTGCAGGAATCGGCCGACGCCCTGCCCGACGGCGCTGAAGAACACGTACCCCGGTCTGACGCCACCCACTTCGAACTTGAGGATGAACAACGCCAGCGCGAGCTGCAGTGCCATGCCGCCGGCAATCGTGCGCCAGTTGACCGCACGCAGGTTCATCGAGAACGAGGCGGCGAACGAGATGAAGGCCAGCACCCCGATGGCGCCGACCCCGCGCGGGCCGATGATGTTGCGCAGCAGGAACGCGATGAGCGCGAAGCAGAGCGCCAGGCCCAGCGCCGCGAATCGCAGCGACCGATCGGATCGGGTCCTGCCGGGAGCAGGGGTCGTGGGAAACGTCATGCGAAGGCGGATGTTACTCGAATCCGATCGTTTCCAACACCAGCGGACGTGCCACAGGCGCTTCGCCGCCAATCACGATCGCCTGCTCCAGGAGCGCCAGCGCGGCGTCGAGCCGATCCGCATCGCGGTAATGGACCTCGATCAGCGGATGACCCTTCTGCACGCGATCGCCGAGCCGCACCTCGACCAGAAGGCCCACCGACGCGTCGATGGTCTCATCCACCGTGGCGCGTCCCGCTCCGAGCGTCATCGAGGCCCGGCCGATCAGCCCCGCATCCAGCCGCATCACCACACCATCGGCTGACGCGTGCAGCACGCGCCGGTGCGGCGCCGACGGCAGCCGGCGGTAGTCGTCCAGGATTGTGGGATCGCCGCCCTGGCGCGTAATGATCGCGCGCAGCTTCTCGAGGCCGGCGCCCGACGTCAGCGCGCGCTGGACCTGCCGTTCCGCAGCGTCACTCGAGTCGGTGACGCCGGCCAGGACGACCAGGCGTGTCGCGAGCAACACGCACAGGCGTTCGAGATCTTTGGGTCCGCGTCCCTTCAACGTCTCGACGCATTCGACGATCTCCAGCGCATTTCCCACCGCGCGCCCACGCGGCGTGTCCATCGTGGTGAGAATCGCCTCCGTCCGGACACCCGCCTGGCGGCCGATGGTCACCATCGTTTGCGCCAGGACGCGCGCCTCGTCTTCATGCTTCATGAAGGCGCCGCGCCCGGTCGTCACGTCGAGCACCAGACCGTCGATCCCTTCCGCGATCTTCTTGCTCATGATCGACGCCGTGATGAGCGGCAGGCTCTCGATGGTGGCGGTGACATCGCGCAGCGCATACAGCGTCTTGTCCGCCGGCGCAATCTCCGACGTCTGACCGATGAGCGCGCACCCGACCTCCTTCAGGGCGGCCTTGTACTCGTCGAACGACAAGGCGATGCGAAACCCGGGGATCGATTCGAGCTTGTCCAGCGTGCCGCCGGTGTGGCCCAGGCCGCGGCCCGACATCATCGGCACGATCGCGCCGCACGCGGCGGCGAGCGGCGCGAGCACGATCGAGGTCTTGTCGCCCACACCGCCCGTGCTGTGTTTGTCGACTTTGCGGCCGGAAATGTCCGAAAGGTCGGCGCGAATGCCGGACCGCACCATCGCATCGGTGAGCGCCGCCGTCTCCTCCGCGTTCATCCCACGAATCACGATGGCCATCAGGAGCGCCGACGCCTGGTAATCCGGAATCGCCCCGGTGGTGAGGCCCGCGACGAACCATTCGATCTCGCCGCGACTCAGCGCCAGGCCGTCACGTTTCTTCTTGATGATGTCGACTGCGAGCATGCGGCAGGTGGCAGACCGGTCGGACCCTGTAAACTGTTAAGTGCCAACTATATCCTGGCAACCTTGCCACGCTGAATGTCCGAAGCCGTCACTCTTTCGCCGGAGCTGACTCACAGTCTGGCCGTGCTGTCGCGGGCGTGTCTGACGGCAGAGCGCAACTGGCGCCTGTACCCGCGCTCGCATCCGGCCGTGCGCGCCTCGTTCGAGCGGCTGCACAAGACCCTCGCCGAAACGATTCCGGCCTTTCCATTCGCCATCGGGGTTGCCGGCGACACGCTGATGGTGGACGGGGCCGCGCCGGCGGGAGCCGACCCGGCGATCACCGAGCTGGCGACCCTCCTGCACGAGCACGACATCCTGCATCTGACGTTCGTGCTGGCGCCTCCGCCCGCTGCCCTGGAGAGCCTGCTCGAGCTGTTGAAGAACGACCCGGAACAGGTCCGCGCGTCCGGCGGGCCGGCCAAGGTCTGGGTCTCGACGCGTCACAAGTCGATCAGCATTCAACAGATCGACTACGAGAAGCTGCTGGCGGATCGCGAGGTCCTGAAGCCGGTCGGCAGGCGGGATCAGTTGTGGCGCTCGATCGTGCAATCGCTCGACAGCAGCAGCGGCGTGCTCGACGCAGCCGCGCAGAAGCGATTGCTGGAAATCGCCGGGGACGCCGCGGAGATCACAGCGCTGGCGCGCGAGGTGACCGCGTCGCGCGTGACCGCGGGCGGCGCGCCGATGATCACGGCGCAGGCCGCGATCGTTCTGGCCACCTTTCGTCAGATCCTCAGCGTCGTCGGGGTCCTGACCCCCGATCGGCGGCAGGAAGTCCTGGCCAACCTGGCCGAGGCGTCCAGCGATCTGGACACGGGCGTCGCCCTGCGGCTGTTTACGGGCGAGTGTGAGGGCGAAGACGCCGGCATCGTCGCGGGCGTCCTGGCGGCGTTCGATGACACCAGCACGGCGCGTCTGCTGGCGGGCGCGCTCAGCCGCGATCGACAGGCGTCGAGCCGGCTCGCGGAAGTGCTGCACACGATCGCGCCCGATTCCGCCCGGAAGAAGCGCGTCCTCGGCTTCACACGCGCGCTGCTGGCGGAAACCGACTTCGGCGGCGACGCCGGCTTCGGCAGCCTCTGGTCATCCGTCGAGGAGCTGATGCTGCGGTACGAAGAAAAGGAGTTTGTGTCCGAGGATTACCGCGAATCGCTCGATCAGGCGCCCGCGCGGGCCGAGGCCATGGCCGATCGTGAGCGGCCGGTCGAGCTGGGGGGCTGGCTGGATTCGGTGAACGAAGACAGCGTCCGGCGGCTGTCGGTGATCCTGCTGGTCGATCTGCTGAAGCTCGAACGCCATCCGGGATCCGCCGAGACGCTCGCGAACGACATGGTCGAAGTGGCGGAAGACCTGCTGGCCGCCGGCGATTTTCACAACGCCGCCGCCCTCGCGCGCGCGCTGGCCACGTCGGCGGCGGCGAGAACTCCCGCGCAGGACGCCGGACGCGCCGCGCTCGATCGTCTCGTCCGCTCCGACGCCACGAAGGGGTTGCTGTCGCTGATGGCGGATCTCGATGAAACACAGCTCCTGGCCCTGCGTGAGTTCTGCGACGCCGCCGGGCCGTTGTGCACCACCTTCCTCCGAACGGCGCTCTACGATGAGGGCTACACCCCCGCACGCCGCCGGGCGACCGAGATCATCGTCGGCTACGGCGAGCAGGCCATTCAGTACCTGACGCCGCTCGTGGGTGACGAGCGCTGGTTCGTTCAGCGCAACGCAGTCGAGCTGCTGGGGCATATCGGGGGACGAGACAACGTCAGACTGCTCCAGCCGCTGTTGCGGCGCGGTGATCCCCGCATCCTGCCCCAGGTTGTCGCGACGCTGCTGTCGGCCGACGACCCCGGGGCCGCGCGCACGCTGCAGGCTGCGATGCGTGGGGCGGGCGGCGGCTACCGCGACGCGCTTCTGCGGGCGCTCGTCTCCCAGCAGGACGCGCGCATCGTGCCGTACCTCGCGCAGACGCTGAGCGACGTCGATGCGCTCGGTCAGGATCATGCGCTGGCGATCGAGGCGGTGACGGCGCTCGGACGGCTCGGCGACGATCGCGCCGTGCCCACCCTCGCGGCGCTCCTGGCGCAGCGGCGCTGGTTTGCCTGGAGAAAGACCGCCGCCTTGCGCCGGGCCGCGCTGGCCGCACTCCTGAAGATCGGATCGGCCGCCGCGCAAGCGGCGCTCCAATCGGCGTCCGAACGAGGCGATCGGGCCCTGAGAAGGCTGGTACGCCATGCGGCGCGAGTCTGAACAACGCGAGAAGCTCGTTCGGCAGCTGGCCGCCGCGGTGCGCGGGGCGTCGCTCTATTCGATCACGCATCCGGTCGTCATGCGCGCGCTCGAGGGATTCACGGGCTCCGCCCTGGCGCTGCTGCAGCGCGGGCCCAAAGTCGCGATCGGATGCATCGGCGACGATCTCGTGGTGGACGGAACGAAGCTGATGTTGAAGACCGGAGCATCACTGGGCGGCTTCGTCCGCGCCCTGCGGGATCAGGAGATAGAAAAGATCACGCTCGAAACGGGCGCGACGGCGGCGGACCTCAAGGGGCTGGTCGAAGCGCTCGCGGGCGCGAAGCCGGGACTGGTGTCCGTCAGTGATTGGCTGCGGACGCGGGGCGTGCGCCACGTCGCCATCGGCAAGGTGGCCGTCGAAGACGACCCGGCCGAGACGACGGGAATTGCGGCGGCGCTGAAGGTCTATCGATCGGCCACGACGATTGCCGACACGCTGTGGCAGATGACGAAGGCCGGCGAACAGCCGGACCCGACGCCGGCCCGAAAGCTGATCGAAATGCTCACCCGGATGGTGACGAAGGATCGCACGAGCCTGATGGCCCTGACGGCGCTGAAGAAACAGGACACCTACACCTTCACTCACATGGTGAACGTGGCGGTACTGACCATCGCACAGGCGCGATCGCTCAACCTGTCGCCGTCGCTGACGCGCGAGTTCGGGCTCGCGGCCCTGATGCACGACATCGGCAAGATCAACACGCCGCCCGAAATCCTCAACAAGCCGGACAAGCTGACCAAGGAAGAGTTCGAGGTGATGAAGCGCCACGTCGTCGACGGCGCGAGCATTCTGCGGCGGACCCCCGATATGCCCGCGCTTGCACCGATTGTCGCGTTTGAGCATCACCTGCGGCTGGATCGGACCGGTTATCCTGAGAACATCGTCGATCGCGAGCTCAACCTCTGCACGCTGGTGGCCACCGTGGCGGACGTGTTCGACGCGCTGCGCAGCAAACGCGCCTACCGCGAAGGCCTGGCGTCCGCGCGCGTGCGCGCCATCATGTCGGAGCCGACGGGCACGTTTCATCCCACGCTGCTGCGGCGGTTCATCAACATCGTCGGGATGTACCCTTCAGGCTCCCTCGTGGTGCTGAATACGGATGAAATCGGTGTCGTCACGCACGAGCATCCCGCGGATCCGTTCCGCCCGCAGGTGCGGGTGGCCTTCAGTCCGCACGGGGAGCGACTCCCCGAGACGCGCCTGGTCAACACGTGGGAGCGCAACGATCGCGGCGACTATCCGTACGCGGTGGTCGAGAGCGTCGATCCGGCCATGCTGCAGGTGGATCCGTTGACGTTGTTGTAAGCCTTCCGCCTAAAGGCGGAAGCCACGAGGGAATGGCGTCTTCGTGGCTTCCGGCGTTAGCCGGAAGATCCGGCTTTAGCCCTCTTCGTGGCTTCCGGCTTCAGCCGGAAGATCCGTTGTCGGTGATCGGTAATGGTCTCTCCACAAGTCGTCGAACCGCTCGCCCCGCCCGACGCGTCCTGGCTGCTGGAGTTCGCCCGGACCTGCCGCGCCGCGGCGCGCGCGGTCTCACTGTACCCGGCGGAGCACCCGGCCATTGCCACGTCACTCGATCGTCTGGTGCGGGTCTGTGACGGGCGTGCGGCGGCCGGCGCGGCTCGGATTTCGATCTTTCCGGATGGCCTGCGGCTGAACCACCGAAAGCTGGCGCAGCCCGACACAGCCTCGACCGAGCTCGCCCGGATGCTGCACGAGCGCCGTGTCGCCGAGCTCACGATTCTGCCTGGCATCACGCTCGAGCTGTGGCGTGTGTTTCTCGCGCTGCTCGCACGAAGTCCCGAGGATCTGGCCACTGACGGCGGATTCGCGCGCGTCTGGACGACCAGCGGCGGGCAGCTCATCGAGCTCAAAGAGATCGACTATGCCGAGTTGCTGAAAGAGCGGCCCGACGGGCAGGATGCGTCGTGGGACATCGTTCTGCAGCAGTTCCTTCAGGGCGGCCTGCAGTTCGACGACGCCGCGCTGGCGGCTGTGCTCGCGGCAGCCGGCGATCCGGCGCGGCTCGCGGCCATGATCGACGCGATCCAGGCCCAGGCCGAGGGCCGGTTCGGACCGGCTCGCCTGGGGGCCGCGCTGACGCGCCTGCTCGAGAGCGCAATCAAGATCGCGCCGGACGACCCCGAGCGCCGGATGCCGCTCATCCGGGGAATCGCTGAAGCCGTCTCGCAGCTCCCACCGGAGACGCTCGTCGCGATTCTGACGGCGGACCGCTACGGCGAGGCCGGTCTCTCGCCGGATCTCCGCGACGCCATCGTCTCGAACATGTCCGATTCGGCGATCGCGGACTTCGTCAGCCGCGCCGTAGTCGAACATGGCAGCGCACCGGCGCGACTCGTGGAAGCCTTCCAGGTACTCCTCCCGGATCTCGAGCGTCAGCGTGCGCTCCTCGCGCTGGCGAGAAAGGGCGCGGCTTCAGCGCTCGGCGAGGATCAGAGCTTCGACGATCTGTGGCGACGTACGGAGGATCTGCTCCTGAACTACAGCGACAGGCGGTATGTCTCAGCTGAGTACAGTGCGGAGCTGACGCGCGCACAGCAGCGGACGGCCGGGCTCGAGACGCCCGTCGATCCGCCTGAACGCGTCGCCGCGTGGCTGGGCACCGTCGCCGACGAGGCAGTCAGGACGCTCGATTACCAACTCATCGTGGATTTACTGGCCGTTGAGGACGACCCGACCCGCTGGGCCGAGCTGCTGCCGA
>JACQTH010000146.1 GCA_016210935.1 Acidobacteriota bacterium
GAGCGTCTTTCGAATCCCCAATCCCGAATCCCGACTCCCGGGACCGTACGGTTTTTCATGCATGTACTCCTCCTCGGCGTGAGTCACAAGACGGCGCCGATCGAGCTGCGCGAGCGGATCGACTTCTCCGCCGGCGGGCTGCACGATGCCCTGCGGGCCCTCGCGCGCTGGACGTCGCTGGCCGAGCACGCGATCGTGTCGACGTGCAACCGGGCGGAGATCTACGGCGCGTGCCGGGACCCGGAGCTCGGACGCCGCGCGATGCTCGACTTTCTTCGTGAATTCCACGATCTCGAGCAGGCGGCCCTCGCGCCGCACCTGTACGAACGGCTCGACGGCGACGCCGCGCGCCATCTGTTTCGCGTGGCCGGCGGCCTCGACTCGCTCGTCGTCGGCGAACCGCAGATCTTCGGCCAGGTGAAGGAGGCCTACGCGGTCGCGTCGGAGCTGCAGTGCGTGGGGCCGATCCTGACGCGTCTGTTTCACTGGTCGTTTGCCGCGGGCAAGCGCGTCCGGACGGAAACCCAGCTCGCGGAAGGCGCGGTGTCGGTCGGCTACGCCGCCGTCTCCCTCGCGCGGAAGATCTTCGGCGATCTCACCAGACGGCGCGTGCTGGTCGTGGGCGCCGGCGAGATGGGTAAGCTCGTGGCCTTGCACCTGCGCGCGCAGGGGATCGATCGCATCCTGATCACGAGCCGCACGGCCGCGCACGCGCACGCCCTGGCCAACTCCGTGTCCGGGACGGCGGTGCCGTGGGAACGCCTCCTCGCCTCCGTGGGCGATGCAGACATCGTGATTACGGCGACGGGAGCCACAACTCCCATTCTGGCGCGCGGTCAGCTCGAAGGGATCACCCGATCACGGCGTCACCAGCCGCTGTTCCTGATCGACATCGGGCTCCCCCGGGACATCGAGCCGGCGGTCGGCGAGCTCGAGGACGTCTTCCTCTACAACATCGACGATCTGCAGTCGATCGTCCGCGACAACCTGTCACGACGTCAGGCCGAGGTCAGGCGCGCCGAAGCCATCGTGGGCGAGGAGACCGAGCGCTTTCTGGCCTGGTTCCGCTCACGCGACGCGATCCCGACGGTGGTCGCGCTGAGACAGCGATTCGAGGCCGTGCGCAGATCGGAGCTCGAGCGCCTGCAGCCGAAGCTCGCCGCGCTGCCACTGGAAACCAGGAATC
This sequence comes from Acidobacteriota bacterium, assembly GCA_016210935.1. Taxonomy (GTDB): domain Bacteria; phylum Acidobacteriota; class Vicinamibacteria; order Vicinamibacterales; family JACQTH01; genus JACQTH01. Next base: position 1,187 of record JACQTH010000146.1, read on the forward strand.
GCGTCGACGAGATCACGCGGCTGATTATCGAGAAGCTTCTCCTCACACCGACGGAGCAGCTCAAGTCGCTCGGCGATCCCGCCCTGGTGACGACCTACGCCGACGCCCTCAACCGCCTCTTCAGCCTGACGCAGGAGTCCGACTCGACGAAATCGGATCGGACGGAAGTCGAGTACCGGAACCCGGTCGAATCCGATGCGGGGCCCGACGCCGAGGCACCGGAAGCGAACGGGCTGCGGCCGGCCGCCGCCAACGCGCCGCCAAAACGGCCATGAGCCTGCGCCTCGGCACGCGCGGCAGTCAGCTCGCGCTCTGGCAGGCTCGAACCGTCGCCGCCGCCGTCGAGCAGGCCGGCGGGCCCACGTGTACGATCGTCGTGATCAAGACGTCAGGCGACCGCCTGCAGAATGCCCCGCTGTCCGAGGTGGGAGGCAAGCGACTGTTCGTCAAGGAAATCGAAGACGCGCTTCTGTCGAAGGAGATCGACGTCGCCGTCCACAGCAGCAAGGACATGCCGGCGGTCCTGCCAGAACGCCTTCACATCGGCGCCGTCCTCCCCCGGGAAGATCCAGCCGATGTGATCGTGCTTCCGCATGACGAATCGACCGGAACTCCTTTCACCAGCATCGGTGCCGTTCTCGAGCGGGTCGGCCTGCAGCCCAGAATCGGGACCAGCAGCGTCCGGCGCATCGCGCAGCTGAAGCACCTGCTGCCGGAAGCGTCATTCGCTCCGATTCGCGGGAATCTCGATACCCGCCTGCGGAAGCTGGACCAGGGGGACTATGATTTGCTGGTGCTGGCCGGCGCCGGACTGCGGCGGCTCGGCTTCGGATCGCGCATCTCGCTCGCGCTGCCGGTGAAGGATTACGTGCCGGCGCCGGGTCAGGGAACGATAGCGATTGAAGTTCGTGAAGACGATGCCCGGACGGGAGAGGTCGTGAACGTCATCGATCATCCGGCCACGGCTGCGAGCCTGCGCGCGGAGCGTGCGCTCGTGGCCGGGCTGGGCGGGGGCTGCCAGATGCCCGTTGGCGCGCTGGCGGTTCCACAAGGCGACGAACTGCATCTCGACGCGGTCGTGAGCTCGCTCGATGGGCAGCGGCTCGTGCGTGGCACACGCCGGGGATTGATGACAGATGCCGACACGGTCGGCCGCCAGCTCGCCCGGGATCTTCTGTCACGCGGCGCCGACGCGCTGCTCGACGAAGCGCGAAGGGCGACGGGAAAGGTGGAAGGGTTACAGCCATAGCACCGGGGATCGGGGGCCGGGGGTCAGGGAACGGGATCATCACTTTTACCGTCCCCTGGCCCCCGATCCCCGACCCCCCGTAGCATGATGGTCGAGAGCGATGGATGCGGCGACCAATTGTGTATCTGATCGGCACCGGCCCGGGCGACCCGAGCCTCATCACCGTCCGCGGCCTGCGCTGCCTCATGGCCGCCGACCTGGTCTTGCACGATCGCCGCGTCGACCCGCGCCTGCTTCGCTACGCCCGGCCCGATGCCGAACGGATCGCCATTCAAGCCGTGGCCCCCCACACGACGGAGCACGACGCCATCTGTCTTCTGA
>JACQTH010000149.1 GCA_016210935.1 Acidobacteriota bacterium
AACCGGAAGTGATTGCCGTTCGCCCGCCTCAACCCGGTGCCGGCCGTGGCGGGGCACCCGGTGCTGCTCCGGGCGGCGGCCGCGGTGGCGGACGCGGGGGGCCCCCCGGGCCGCCGGGATCGGGCACACCTGGATCGAGTTTCAGTCGGCCGGCCGACGTCGCGTGGGATCGCGCCGGCAACATTTATGTCGGCGACGGCATCGGCACCAACAACCGGGTGGCGAAGTTCGACAAGGAGGGGGCATTCCTCAAACACTGGGGTTCGACCGGCTCCGGGCCAGGCAAGTTCAACGGCGTGAAGGCGCTCGCGATCGACAATCAGGGCAGCGTCTACGTCGCGGATATGGGCAACAAGCGGATCCAGGTGTTCGACGCCGAGGGCACGTTCAAATCGGAGTTCACCAACATCGGGACGCCGCTCGCGATGTGCATCACGCGCGGATCGCCGCAGTATCTGTACATCTCGCATGCCGGCGACGAGGACGGCATGGAGGACGCCGCCATCTACAAGGTCCAGCTGGATGGAAAGGTGGTGGGGAAATTCGGCTCGGCCGGCAAGCTGCCGAAGGAGTTCGGCCTCGCCAATTCCCTCGACTGCCGCAGCGAGACCGAGCTGCTGATCGGCGAGATGACGAACTGGCGCGTGCAGAAGGTGACGCTGAAGCGATAACATGCGTGGAGGCGTCGTGCCCACGCATTCACAGCATTCACATCATTCACATCAGGGCGCGCCCAGATCCGCCGGGGTTGTCGACCCCGTCTGCGGGATGACGGTCTCGCCGGAAAATGCCGCCGGCCACGCCGACTACCACGGCCACACCTACTACTTCTGCAGCCCCGGCTGCCTCGAGCGCTTTCGACGCAATCCGGCGCAGTTCGTGACGCGGGAGCGCCGGCAGGAACTGCCCGCCACCGCCGATCTGGAAGCCGAGTACACGTGCCCGATGCACCCGGAGGTGCGGCAAAAGAGCCCAGGCGCCTGCCCGATCTGCGGCATGGCGCTCGAGCCGGTCGCCGTCACGCTCGAAGAGCAGCCGAGCGAAGAACTGGAGGACATGACGCGCCGGTTCCGCTGGTCCCTCCTGCTGACGCTGCCGATCCTCGCCGTCATGGTGTCGGAATTCCTGGGTCAGCCGCTGCAGCAGGTGCTTCGCGGCGCCGTCCTGAATTGGAGCGAATTCGCCCTCGCGACGCCGGTCGTGCTCTGGGGTGGATGGCCATTTTTCGCGCGCGGATGGGCCTCGGTCGTCAGCCGGCGCCTGAACATGTTCACGCTGATCGCCCTCGGGGTCGGGACCGCGTACGCCTACAGCGTTGTGGCCACGCTCGCGCCCGGACTGTTCCCGCCCTCGTTTCGCATGGGCGGCGAGGTGGCGGTCTACTTCGAGCCGGCTGCGGTGATTACCGTTCTCGTGCTGCTCGGGCAGGTCCTGGAGCTGCGGGCGCGAAGCCGCACGAGCGCGGCCATCAAGAAGCTGCTCGGGCTCGCGCCGAAGACCGCTCGCAGGATTGAATCCGACGGTCGCGAGCACGACGTCGCGCTCGATCAGGTGCACGTCGGGGATCGTCTTCGCGTCCGTCCGGGCGAGCGGGTGCCGGTCGACGGCATCGTCATCGAAGGCCGGACAGCGGTGGACGAGTCGATGGTCACGGGAGAACCGATTCCCGTAGAAAAAACAGGCGACAGCACGGTGACGGGCGGCACGGTCAACGGCACGGGGACCTTCGTGATGGAGGCGCAGCGCGTCGGAAGCGACACGCTGCTCGCGCAGATCGTCCGGATGGTGAGCGAAGCGCAGCGTTCGCGTGCGCCGATTCAGCGTCTCGCCGACACGGTGTCCGCCTGGTTCGTGCCGGCAGTCGTTGGGGTCGCGATCGTCACCTTTATTGTGTGGGCCATCTGGGGTCCCGACCCTCGCCTCGCCCACGCGCTCGTGAACGCTGTGGCGGTCCTCATCATCGCCTGCCCGTGCGCGCTCGGTCTCGCGACGCCCATGTCGATCATGGTTGGCACCGGGCGCGGGGCGGAAGCCGGTGTGTTGCTGCGAAACGCCGAAGCACTCGAGGTGTTGGAGCAGGTGACAACTATCGTGGTCGACAAGACCGGTACGCTGACGGAAGGCAAGCCGCGGCTTGTCACCGTCGAGCCCGCGGCTGGAATCGACGAGGCGACACTGCTCCGGCTGACGGCCAGCCTCGAGAACGTCAGCGAACATCCGCTCGCCCAGGCGATCGTCGCCGGTGCGCGCGAACGCGGCGCCGCCATTGTGGATGTCAAGGACTTCGAGTCGGCGACCGGGAAAGGCGTGACGGGTCGCGTCGACGGCCGCGCCGTGGCGATCGGGAACGCGGCGCACTTGAAGGCGCTTGGGGTCGACGTGGGCGCGCTTCGGGAACGTGCGGAGGAGCTTCGCCGGAACGGACAGACGATCGTGTTCGTCGCCGTTGACGGAAGGCCAGCCGGCCTGGTCGGGGTCGCCGATCCCGTGAAGACCACCACGCCGGAAACGATTCGGGCGCTGCAACAGGAGGGCGTGAAGGTCGTGATGATCACGGGCGACAATCGGACCACTGCGGAAGCGGTGGCGAAGTCGGTTGGGATCGATCAGGTGGAGGCGGACGTGCTGCCGGATCGGAAGGCAGAAGCCGTCAAGCGCCTGCAGGAGCGCGGGGCTCGCGTGGCCATGGCCGGCGATGGGATCAACGATGCGCCCGCCCTGGCGCAGGCGGATGTCGGCATCGCGATGGGCACCGGCACGGACGTGGCGATGGAAAGCGCGGGCGTCACGCTGGTGAAGGGCGATCTGCGCGGCATCGTGCGCGCGCGGCGTCTGAGCCGCGCGACGATGAAGAACATCCGGCAGAATCTGTTTTTCGCGTTCATCTACAACGTGCTGGGCGTTCCAATCGCTGCGGGCGTGCTGTACCCGTTCTTTGGCTTGCTCCTCAGCCCCGTGATTGCGAGCGCCGCGATGACCTTCAGCTCGGTGTCGGTCATCGGCAACGCGCTCCGGCTCCGACGATCCGAGCTGTAATCGGGTGCACACCTTTGTAACGCTGCTGCGTTACAGTTCGTGTACATTCTCCCCGATCTGTCATGACCACCTCGCACGCTTACACGCGTCGACAGTTTCTCGGCGGCCTGGCTGCGGCCCCGCTCCTGCCAGCGTTCTATCCGTCCTTCCACGACCGGGCTGCCGCTCAGCGCAAGCGCGTCACGATTCGCGACGTGCAGGTGATGATGCTGCAGGGACCGAGCCGCACCTACACGCTGGTCAAGATCACCTCAGATGCAGGCCTTCATGGAATCGCGGAGGCCTATGGCTCGCCCGGGGTCGGCGTGAAAGAGCAGGTGCTGTCCCTCAAGCCGTGGCTGGTCGGAAAGGATCCGCTGGAGATCGACAAGCTGTACACGCAGATGGGCGAAGGCACGCGCAATCTGAGCGGAACGCGCACGGATGGTTCCGCCCACAACCTGATTCGCGCCGTGAGCGGGATCGAGATGGCGCTGTGGGATTTGGCGGGAAAGATTCTCGACGTGCCCGCATCGACGCTGCTCGGCGGCAGATTCCGCGACAAAGTGCGCGTCTATGATCACGCGGCCCCGCGCAACATGCTGGACAAGGCGTCCGTTGCCGACTGGGCGGCGAAGGCAAAATCCCATCCGAGCGGTTTCACCTGCCACAAGTTCGGCTTTCCACACAGCGATCCCGCTGCCGACAAAGCCCGTGACCCCTCCAATCGCGTGCTGACCACCAAAGAGCTCATCGCGGTGCGGCAGGGCTTCGAGAACTGCAGGGAAGCGATCGGCTGGGATCACGATCTGATGGTGCACTGTCATTGGGAGTACGACCTGCGTACCGCCATTCAAATTGCCGACGCCGTGGAAACGTCGAAGCCCGTGTGGCTCGAAGATCCTTTGCCGGTCGATTATTCAGATTCCTGGAAACGCTTGTGCGCGGCCTCGAAGGTCCCAATCTGCATGGGCGAGAATCTCGCGCGGCGTGAAGGGTTCAAGGACTTCATCCTGAACCAGGCCTGCGACATCCTTCATCCCGACCTGCGGAATTCAGGCGGCTTCCTGGAGACCAAGCGGATCGCCGACCTGGCGCACGTCTTCGGTCTGCCGATGGCGAATCACAACACGGGCAGCCAGGTCTGCACCTATGCGTCGGCGCAATGGGCGGCGTCCATCCGCGATTACATCTGCCTCGAGACGGTGACGGGTGAAGGCGGCTGGATGGATCAGGTGCTGCTCCTCGACGGCCCTTA
>JACQTH010000132.1 GCA_016210935.1 Acidobacteriota bacterium
GAGGACAAGACGATGAAACGCCGCTGTGCCGCTGCGGTCGCTCTTTGTCTGGCCATCCTCGCACTCGGACGATACCAGGCTAAAGCTTGGTCCCACGAGGTACAGGCCCCTGCGCCCGATCCGGATCGCGAGAAGCGCCTCGCGTGGTTCCGCGAGGCGAAGTACGGCCTGTTCATCCACTGGGGCCTCTACGCCATTCCCGCCGGCGAGTGGAAGGGGAAGCGCAGCCTGGGCATCGGCGAGTGGATCATGAACCGCTTGCGGATCCCCGTCGCCGAGTACGAGCAGCTCACGAAGCAGTTCAATCCGGTCAAGTTCAACGCCGACGAGTGGGTCAGGCTCGCGATGGACGCGGGCATGAAGTACATCGTGATCACCTCGAAGCATCATGACGGCTTCGCGCTCTTCCACTCGAAGGTGAGCCAGTACAACGTCGTCGACGCGACGCCCTTCAAGCGCGACATCCTGAAGGAGCTCGCCGACGCCTGCGCCAGACACGGCATGCGGCTCGGGTTCTACTACTCGCAGGCGCAGGACTGGCACGAGAAGAACGGCGCCGGCAACGACTGGGACTTCGGGCCTGACGACAAGAAGGACTTCGATCAGTACCTCCGCGACAAGGCCGAGCCGCAGGTTCGGGAGCTGCTGACGGGATATGGGCCGGTGGCGCTGATCTGGTTCGACACGCCCCGCCTGATGACGCCCGCGCGGGCGAAGCGGTTCACCGACATCGTCCGCTCGCTGCAGCCGATGACGCTGATCGATGGGCGTCTTGGCGCGGAGGGGGACTACCTGTCGACCGGCGACAACGTGATTCCTCCTGACGTGCAGGGACGCGCGTGGGAGACGCCGGCCACGATCAATCACACGTGGGGGTATCGAAAAGACGACCACGATTGGAAGAACCCGGGCGAGATTCTGTTCAAGCTCCTCGACATCACCAGCAAGGGCGGCAACTACCTGTTGAACGTCGGCCCCATGGCCGACGGCGTGATTCCCCGGCCCAGTCAGGACGTTCTTCGCGCCGCGGGAGCGTGGCTGAAAGTGAACGGCGAGGCGGTGTACGGCACCGGGCCGACACCGTTCGGCGACGAGCTCGGCGAGCCGAGCGCGAAGGGTACGAAGGATCTGCGCGGGAATCCGCTGGTGCACCTGCGCACGGAATATCGCCTCACGACAAAACCCGGAAAACTCTACTTCACCTTCTTCGCGGAGCCGCGCGTGCCGTTCGAGCTGCCCGCGATGAAGAACGCGGTGAAACGCGCCTATCGCCTGGCGGACAACGCGCCGGTCGAGATCAAGACCGACGGCGGGCGGCGCTTCCTGAACATCGAGCGGCCGATCTTCGATCCCATGGCGACGGTCATCGTCGTGGAGATCGAGGGCGATCGGGTTATTCGACCGGGATCCAATTGAGTGGCGCAGGGCTGAAGCGCTGCGCTGGCTGGCATGGTAGACCGCGCATCCGCGCAGGCGATCGACTTCAACGCCGGTGGCCGGCACGGCTTAAGGTCTGCGCTACGGGAGGAGGGGCAATGAGGAGGAAGCTTTCGTCCAGCTCGTTGCGATCTGCGATGGCTCTCCTGGTCGGAGCGGCGACCGGGATCCTCTTGGCAACCGCGAACACGTCCGCGCAGGAATTTCGTGCGACCATCACCGGGCGCATCAGCGACCCCGCCGGTCTGGCGGTTCCCGGCGTGGCCGTGACGGCCCGGAATACCCAGACCAACGAAGCGGCGACCAGCGTCTCGACCGACGCCGGCGTCTACACGATCCCGTTTCTCAATCCGGGGACGTACCAGATTGTCGCGGAGCTCTCCGGGTTCAGAACGTTCAATTCGTCACCGCAGCAGCTTCAGGTCGGTCAGACCGCCACGCTCAACATTCAGCTGCAACTCGGAGACGTCACGGAAGTCGTCACCGTCAACGCCGAGAGCTCTGAAGCGTCGCGACCTGACCGCGGGATGGTGGTCGACAACATCCGCGTGACCGAGCTGCCCTTGAACGCGCGCAATCCCTTCATGCTCTCGGTGCTGGTGGCCGGCGTGCAGTTCAACGGCAATCCGATCTACTGGCGGCCGTTCGACAACGGCGCGATTGCCGACTGGTCGATCAACGGCGGGCGCAACCGCAGCGGCGGCGGCGCGGGGGGCAACGAGTTCCTGCTCGACGGCGCGCCGAACAACTCGATCCAGGGGGGCAACAACATCGCGTATGTGCCGCCGGTCGACGCCGTCCAGGAATTCAAGGTCATGACCAGCATGTACGACGCGCAATACGGCCGGACGGCGGGCGGCATCATCAACGTGTCGCTGAAATCGGGCAGCAATGCGTTCCACGGGAACTCGTGGGAGTTCGGGCGACGCTGGTGGTTGGACGCCAACACCGCGCTCCAGAAGGCGCAGAATCGCCCGAAGTACAGCGTTGTCAACGGCGAGAAGCTGGGCCACTACCTCGATC
>JACQTH010000133.1 GCA_016210935.1 Acidobacteriota bacterium
GCTGGTCGGTTTGAGGCGGCGCTTCGCTAGAACTCTCCAAATCGCTGCGGCCGCGTGAGCCGCAACGCCGGGTCTGACGTATCTCCCTCCACGAGCTTCGCCACCAGAGCGGCCGTCAGCGGGGCGAGCAGAACGCCGTTGCGGAAATGCCCGGTGGCGTAGATGAGGCCCGGCATCCGATCCGACAGACCGATGATCGGCAGCTCGTCGGGCGTCGCGGGACGAAGACCGGCCCGCGCCCGCTCGAAGCTGGCTCCCCAGAGTCCCGGCACGAGCTCGCACGCGCTGTCCAGGAGGTCGCGCACGCCGGTCACCGTCGCGCGCTCGTCGAAGCCCACATCTTCCACCGTCGCGCCGACCAGGATGCCGCCCGCGGCGCGCGGCACCAGGTAGCAGTCGGCGCCCCAGACCACGCGATGGATCGGATGGGTCGGGCGTGCGAGGGAGAGAAGCTGGCCGCGGATCGGGCGCACGGGAATCGGCGCAATGCCGTTGACCGGAAGCTGACCCGACCAGCTTCCGGCCGCAAGGACGACATGAGGCGCCGCAAAGACATCGGCGTCCGTGTCGACGCGCAGCGTGTTGGCGGGTCGGGAGACGCGGCGTGCCGGGGCGAAGGTGAGCATTCGCGCTCCACGCGACGTCGCCGCCTTCACGAGCGCCGCACTCAGATCCGACGCGCCGACCGAGCCATGCGTTTCGACGAGGAACCCGCCGTCGATGTCTTCCGTGAGGGCGGGTTCGAGGTCGCGCGTTTCGGCCTGCGACAGCCATCGGCAGGCGATGCCCGCCCGGCGTATTCGCTGCTCCTGATCGCGCAGCCGGGCCGACTGCGCGGCGTCGAGCGCGATCTCGAGCGTGCCGTTTCGCTGATAGTCGATGATGGCCGGCGAGGCTTCCCTGGCCCGCGCGACAAACGCGTCGTACAACGTGAGACTGCGCGCGGCCAGCTCGAGCAGCGGCGTTAGATCGTGGCCTTCGATATACGGAGCCAGGATCCCGGCCGACGCCTGCGTCGCACCGGCGGCAACCGTGCGTTGATCGAGCATCACGACGCGACGACCCTTTCGGGACAACTCGTCGGCCACCGCGCATCCGATGATGCCGGCCCCGATGACAATCACGTCGGCGGTGAGGGGCATTGAAAAAAGTGCCGAGTGCCAGAATACTCCGGCCGGCCTGGACGCGGTGTCCTCTGTCAAGCACAGGCCGCGGGCGCCTTTGATAGACTGGAGCCGGAAATTGAGCAATTCCGGCCGTTTCGGGGAGGCCCGGCAGGGCACGCCTCTTGCTCCTCCGACCTGAGCCTGGTCCTGGAGTCCTCTTATGATGTCGAAACCCGTCGTGCTCGCTGCCCTCGTGGTCGGATGCCTGGCCGCTGCCGCGGCCGGCGGGTATCTGGCGGCGCGCCAGTCGAATCCTGATGCGGCCACAGCGATCGCCGCCACGCCCGCGGCCCCTGTACCGGACACGCCGGTCAGCGGCGCCCCGATGGCGGCGCCAGCACAAGCTGTTCACGAATCGGAAGCGGTTGTCGAGCCCGCAAAGCCTGCTGCGGCACCGGTCGCCCCCGCGGTCGAGACAAGACCTCTCGAAACCAGGCGTCCGAAAGCCGTAGCGGCATCGCGGCCTGCGAAGGCCGCCGCGACTCGTGAGAATCGCCGCGTGGACAGTTCGGCGACCGCCGATCCGTCCTCCACACCACCGCCACCGGGCAGCGCCGATCAGAGTTGGAAGGGACTCGACCGTCCCTGGCCGGCCGGAAACGCCGCCGAGACCTCACAGCCTCCATCCGCCACGGCCGGAACCACAGCCGCCGGCACCAGTGTTCCGCCTGTGGAACCACCACCGCCGCCAGCGCCGCCCACCACGGTCTATGAAGAGCTCGTGGTGCCGAGCGATTCCGTGATCGGTCTCCAGCTCGACACGCCGCTGACGAGCGAGCGCGCGCGGCTCGAAGATCGGGTGGAATCACGCGTGACGCGCGATGTGCGGGTCGGTGAGCGCGTGGCGATTCCGGCAGGCTCGCAGGTCATCGGATCGGTGACGCAGGTCGAGCGCGGCGGGAAGTTCAAGGAGCGCGCCCGCCTCGGCATCAAGTTCCATACCCTCGTGCTCGCCGACGGCACGCGCATTCCGTTGACCACCGACACGATCTATCGCGAAGGGGCGGCGCCGGGGAAGGAAAGCGCCGCGAAGATCGGCGGCGCGGCGGTCGGCGGCGCGATTCTGGGCGCGATCTTCGGCGGCGGGAAGGGCGCCGCGATTGGCGGCGCGGCAGGCGCCGCGGGCGGCTCGGCGGCGGTCGCAGCCGGCGATCGCAACGCGGTCGCATTGCCGGCGGGAACGAATCTGACCGTGCGAGTGCTGTCGCCGGTGACGATAGAGGTCGAGAAAGAACAACATTGAGAATCTGGTAATTACAATCAATCACCAAATCAGCAATTACCAGATTTTCAAGTTTCTTCCCTCCTCCCTGCTGCACGCAAGGCGATCGGCCGACAACCCACCCTGAGTATCCCAGACCAGGTCTGTGCCGGTGACCAACCCTCCCGTTCTGCCTCAGGACGA
>JACQTH010000131.1 GCA_016210935.1 Acidobacteriota bacterium
GCCGCGGCGCGGCGGGACGACTGGGTCGTCAGCCTCATCACGCTCCGTTCCATATCGAGCGTGACCCGGTAACGGCTGAGGAACCGGTGCCCCACGATCCCGCCAATCTGATAGCCCAGCAGCACGCTCGGTGCGCGCAGATTCAGCACCACCACCGGCAGATTCTCGAACGCGATGGCCGAAAAGGCGAGGTCGACGCCCGGCAGAAGATACGCGTCGCGATCCCAGCCCGAGGTCCCGTACACCTTCAGCGGAATGCGGCGCGGCGCCGGCGGCAGCGAGCTGGCCGTCTCGGCGCTGATCGAGATCACCTCGCCGCCAGTGTCCACCACGAAGTTCGTCGGAAGGGAGTTGTCCACGACGCCCCGGACCGTGGCGAGCCGGTGCAGGCGCAACGGCAGCTCGAAGTCGACCTTCTCCTCCGGCAGCCTGCGTCCAAACGTCAGCTGGCGCTTCTGATAATCGATCGTCATCGACAATCCGAGCGACAGCGGCGAGAAGCTCTCCGACTCACGCCGCGGCATGTTCGTCAGGGCCGGATTCTTGATGAGCACCGGCACGTTCTGCATCTTGAGGCTGCCGATCTCGAGGCGATCGAGGCGGCCGACCTGAAGGCCCCGGAGCCCGATTTCACCCACGCCAGCCGTCAGGGTATACACGATCGGCGTGATCCCGAGACGCCGGGCCGTGACGCGCGACACCACCGTCTGCTCCGCGCCGGTATCGAGGACGAGATCCATGGCCGAGCTGCCGTTGATTTTTCCCTGCACGACGACTTTGTCGTCCACCAGCTTGAACGGCACCGTGTGGGTCACGTTGCGGGTGTCGGCGTCGAGCGCGAACGGCACTTTCTCTCCGAACGAGCGCAGGAATCTGATCTGCGCGCGGGACCACGACGCCTTGACGCTGCGGTCCTTGTTCGGCAGAAGGTTGACGTAGCTCGAAAAGGCGTTCGCCGCCTCTTCATAGCGGTGCTGCCGCTCGTAGATCGTCCCGAGCGTGTGATGGTATTCGGCGTCACGCGGGTCGATCGCGAGCGCCGCCATGACCGAATCCGTGGCCTGCTGGAATCGGCTCTGAGCGGCCAGAGACTTGGCAAGCCCGTGGCGGCCGCGCGCCGCCTGCGGATGGATGGCGACCGCATCGCGATACGCCTGCTCGGCCTCGTCGAACAACCCGGCAGCCCACAAGGAGTCTCCATGCAGCCCGACCGCCTCCGGGTCGCGCGGGAATGCCTGGCGCAGCACCTCGGCTTCCTGAAGCGCGCTGGCGAAACTGGCGATCCGGATCGAGCTTCGAACCAGGCCCAGTCGCGCGAGTCGCCGCAGCGATGGTTCGGGAGCGTGAACCGCGAGCCGGTAGGCCTCGATGGCCTCCTCGTACCGCGTCTCGGCCATCAGCTGATCGCCGAGCTGGATCTGAATCGAGGCAAAATCGGTCGTTGGAGAACTGTCGGCCTGGACCATCGTGAACGACAGCCCTGCAGCGGCGATGGCTGCCAGGGTCCGGAGAATCGGGGCGGAGCCCAGTCGCATAGCGGACCTCAGAAACGATTTGGCGATTCGGCGATCTGGCGAGTTGGCGATTTATCGAGCGATTTTCGAGGCCAATTCTCTAATAAATCGCCAAATCCCTAACTTGGCTTGGCTCTGGAGATACTACACGCCTTTGGCCGTAATCGAAAGGACTACCAGGCGTGCAAACGAGGTGCCTGTGCCCGCGTTCGCGGGCCGTTCGCGGCCCGCCTAGCAGGGAAGCTGCGCCAGGCATGGTGAAATCTCGGCGGTTTGAGGCGCAGCTTCACTGCGTGACAAAGTGCCCGGTGCCGGTGCGCTCAAAGACGCTGACCGCGCCGCGACCACTGCTTGAGCGCACGGTGGCACCGGCACCTGGCGATTCTCAATGCGTGTATTGCTCGATCGGGACCCCGTCGTACATCTCGTCGACGCGGAGAATCTGCGTCTCCCGGTTGTAGCTCCCGAGCTCGTAGTCCTCGCTCATGACCAGCGCCTTGATAGGCTTGGTCGGGCACACTTCCGAGCACAGGCCGCAGAACGAGCAGCGGGAGAGATTGAAGTCGAAATAGTCGAGAATCTTGATTTTCTGGCCGGGCTCCCGGTGCCCGCCGAGCGCGATCAGATCGTCGGGACAAGCCTTCGCGCACTGATCGCAGACGATGCAGGTTTGCGCCCCCGTGTCAGGCTCGACCTGCAGGCGAAGGACGCCGCGGAATCGCGGCGCGACCGGGCGCCGCTCCGCGGGATACTGAAACGTGAAGGCCGGCTGCGGTTGATACTTCAGCGTGACCCACAGCCCCCTCAGCAGATCGATGAGAAAGACTTTGCGCAGGAAGTTGAGCAAGAACATCCTTAGACTGTCGTCTCTGCAATCAAAACCGGTTCATTCTCTCCGGCCCTTATCACTCGTTCCTTACGTAACACGGTCGTTTCTTTCCGAATCTTGTCCTGCAGCCGCATCAACCCGTAGAGCAGCGCTTCCGGGCGCGGAGGGCAGCCTGAGAC
>JACQTH010000144.1 GCA_016210935.1 Acidobacteriota bacterium
ATACGGACCGACGTACGAGAAGCTTTCGAGATGTTTCGGGTACGGGTGGGGCATGCCCTGGAGATGATCAAGGGCGATGCCAATTTCTTACTCTTCCGCCTAAAGGCGGAAGCCACGTACCCCCTTCCGCCTAAAGGCGGAAGCCACGTACCGCCCTTCCACCTGAAGGTGGAAGCCACGAAGAGGCCGGCAAGTGGCCGCTGTTTCAATGCGTCATCGCGTACATGAGCACGTTGATGCCGACCGCATAGCCTTGAGGTGAGAAGCTGTAAAAGAACTCGGGGTCCTCGCCTTCGCGCTCCCACGCGTCCGAGATATCGGTGTTGTGCGACATCAGGACCATCACGCGGCCGGCATGATCCATGATGCCCCGAAAGTGGACCTCCGCGCTGTCGCTGCCGCGCTCCGACGTCCCGCCGCCGAGACGCCTCCACGATTGGATCGACGGGATCTGCGGAATCCGCTGCAGCTCGAAGAGCGTTCGATACAGCGGATGTGGCGGTAAGAGGTCTACGATCGGATAGTCGGCCGGCGGCAGCACCCTGGCAATCTGCTCCGTCCAGTGCTCCCACGCGTCGGTGCCCCAGAAGTCGTCGACCCAGATGAACCCGCCCTTCAGCAGGTAGTCGCGCAGCCTCGTGACTTCCTCCTCACTCAACATCATCGTGCCGACATCTTCCATCTCGACCATCGGACACTTGAAGAACGCGTCATCAGTCAAGCGCACCACGACGTGCTTGGGCTGGCCGGCAGCATCGAAATGCACGCTGGTCTTCGTCAGCTCGGCGAGGCGGATGCTGAAATTGACGTCCGCCGCCGGGTAGTCGGTCGACCAGCCCTGGCCGCCGGCTTCCCAGCGATCGCTCTCGAACATGCCGCGGCAGAAATTGTACGAGCCGTTGAAGTCACCCGGGCGCGCGAGCCTTGGAGGCACCCGCCATCCCCGAAAGCCCTGGAAGGGACGATCGAACCGGAACTGCGCGGACGCGACGGTGGCGATCGCCATGATCGCCAGGATGAGAAAGGACCTTCCGCCGCGCATCCGCGTCATCGGGGCTTTTTCGGCGCGGCCCCGCTCTGCGCCTGCCCCTCGACTGCCGCTCGGGGCACCCTGAGCCCCGTCGAAGGGTGCGACCGCGAGAGCGCGCGGTAGTACTCCTCGACGAGCGGCCGGAAGCCCTCCGGGACTTCGTCCGACTCGGACAGGAGCGGCTGGTTCCCGGCGTCGGCCAGTTGGCGCCGCAGCGTGAACTCGAACCGCTTCAGGCCTTCCACCACGTACGTCTGGAGCCGCTGCAGCTCGTCCGCGTCCGCGTACACGCGTTCGGCATCCAGCGCGCGGAGCGCCTTCAGGATCGCATCGAGATCCGCCGGGTTGACGCCCTCGTCGAGCAGGCGGCGTCTGAGCTCCTGTGCGTCGCCCGTCCACTCGCGGATTTCGCGACGGAACTGACGGATGTCCTCGGGCGTGAAGGGGTAGAAGCCGCCCCACGGCCGGCGCGATCCGTCCCAGCCTCCGGGCCCCCAGGGTCCGTACGTATCACCGGCGCCGCCCCGACCATCGGCCGTGCGGCCGCCCTGCGCCGCATCGCCCCGTCCGGCGTTCCGATCGCCAGGCTGACCGCCCTGCTGACCCTGTCCCTGTCCCTGCTGACCCTGTTGTCCTTGCCGCTCTCCCTTGCCCTGCTGGTCCCGTCCTTGCTGGTTCTGGCCCTGTTGATCGCGCCCCAGACGACCGTCGCGGCCCTGCTGCGCGCGCTCACGCATGCGCTCGGCCAGCGACTCCATGCCGCGGACAAGATTCCCGGCGCGGTCCAGCGTCTCGGTGGTGCGATCCGGCCGGCCGCCGCCGAGGGCGGACGCCGCCTCGCCGAGCTTCCGTTGCAGGGCTTCGAGCGTCGCCGCCGCATCCTCCTCGAACGTGCGCGCGTACTCGGGCTCCCCGCGCTGCAGCAGCTGACCGGCGTACTGCATCTTCTCGCGCACCTTGCCGCTGCGAATCGCGTCCGCGCCTTCCTGAAGCTTCCGCGCCGCCTCCTTCTCGTCGCGCCGCAGCTCGAGCGCGCTCCGATCGAGCTGTTTCTCGAGCTCGGCGGTCTTCCCCTGGATGTCGTTCTTCCGCTGCATCAAGCCGCGGATGCGGGCTTGTCGGGTCGTCCCCGACTCCTGGCCGACCCGCGGTACCTCACTGGCGATCTCACGCTGCTCACGCGCGAGCTCCGCGGCGCGCCGCTGAGCATCGCGGATGTCACGTCCGGCGCTCGCCTCGCGATCGCGGCGGAGTCGTTCCTCCACGTCGCGCAGACGCCGGGCCGCCGCGCCGGCCTCGGCTGAGGCGCCGGCCTGCCCGGCGGCGGCTCGACGCATCGCATCCGCCGCTTCACGCATGCGCTGCGCGGCGTCGGCCAGATCGGGCCGCTGCAGCTCGCGCGACAGCCGTTCCAGGCGCCGCGCCGACTCCTCCGCCTGGTCCGCCAGCTCGCGTTGATTCGCCCGCGCGGACGCGGAGTTGGCGCCCCCACGAGCCGCGGCCTGCCGCTGGCGCTCGGCCTCCTGCTCCTGCCGGCGCGCGAGCTCGCGCAGCCGTTCCATCAGCTCGTCAACCTGTTGATCGCCGGCCTGCTGGCCGGCCTGTCGGACCGTCTCGTACTGATTCGCCAGCTTGTCGAGCTCGAGCTTGAACAGATCGGCGAGGTCCTCGGCGATCGACCCGGGCTGACCCCCACCCCCACCGCCGCCGCCGCCGCGATTCATCGCGACCTGAAGCTGGTATTCCTCTTCGGCCCGCTGGAGAAAATTCAGCGCCTTCTGCTCGGGCGCCAGCGCCTCGCCCGCCTTGAGCGCCTTGAGCTGTTCCTCCGCCGCCCGCATCTCGGCCGCCGCCTTGGGCAGCACGTCCGCGATCTTCTTGAAGCTCGGGTCGGGCTCCACCAGGCGGCTGTTCATCCGGCCGACGAGCCCTTCCACTTGATCGCGGAGCTTGGCCTGGGCCAGGGTGATGAGCGTGACGCTTTCCCGGAATTTCGGCGCCGGCGTCTTGTCTTTGTCTCGAACGATGTTGAACGTGGCGACGACGATCTGCTTCTGCTGCTGGGAGAGCGCCCCGACCTCGCCGCCTGCCCCACCCATACCGCCGCCACCGCCACCCATGGACTGGGCCGGCCGGAAATCCTTCTCGAACGGACCGACGCGGAGGAAATACATGTCGCTCGTGGCGCTCTTCTGCCCCGCAACGGCGTCGTTGTCCATGGCGCGGGCGTAGTACGAGACGGCGTCGCCCGGTCTGACGCGCAACTCTTCGAGATATACCGTGTGCCCCGCGGTCACGTCCGGCCGCGACTCGCCGCCGCCAACCAAGCGGACCGTTTTCGGCGGCGCGCCGTTGACCGACATCACGAGGTCGAGCGATCGGACGCCGAAATCATCGTCGGCCTGGGCCTGGAGGAACACTTCCTGCAGCGGCGTGACCGTGCTGTCGCGGCCCGGCTTGGTCATCGTGACCCTCGGCGCCAGGTCGTTCAGGATGTCGATCGTGTATTGCGGTGACGCGGCGACGTGCTCTCCGGTGGGTGCATCGAGCTCCACGCGGTAAAAACCGGCGCTGTTCACCGTGAAGGTCCCCCTCAGCGTGCCGTCTGCATTCACCGTCAATGGAACGGTCGTCGCGTCGTTGATCTTGAGCGATCCGCCCGGCGTCTTCATCGTCGGCACGACCGTCACGTGCATCTCGGTTCCGCGCGGCGCCGCAATATCGCCGGCGTCATCGGCTCTTCGCGGCTCGAGGCCCATGTACCTCGGAAAGACGTACTCGAGATCGAGCCGCTTGACGTAGGGAACGTCCGCGACCTTCAGCGTGAAGACGGGAGAGCTGACGCCATTCGATTCGACGAAGTACTCGATCGAGGAGGGAAGATCGATCAACATCCCCTCGAACTCGCCCGCGTTTTTCGCGGCCATGAGAGGGAGGCGTTCCACCGGCGCGTCGGGTGCCTTGCGATA
>JACQTH010000019.1 GCA_016210935.1 Acidobacteriota bacterium
GGTCGGCCGCCAGCTCGCCCGGGATCTTCTGTCACGCGGCGCCGACGCGCTGCTCGACGAAGCGCGAAGGGCGACGGGAAAGGTGGAAGGGTTACAGCCGTAGGATCCATTTGGTGATTTGGTGATTTTTGATTTGGTAATTGATTGTGGATTGGTTGATTGATGGATTGATGATTTATTGGTCGATTGAGTGAGCGATCAATCACCAGATACTTTCTCAATCCGTTCAATTACACAATCCATCAATGAATCACCAGATCACCAATCACTAGATTTTCAAATGTACTGATATCGAATGCGCCGCCCCATCGTCTACCTCATCGGCACCGGCCCGGGCGACCCGAGCCTCATCACCGTCCGCGGCCTGCGCTGCCTCATGGCCGCCGACCTTGTCTTGCACGATCGCCGCGTCGACCCGCGCCTGCTTCGCTACGCCCGGCCCGATGCCGAACGGATCGCCATTCAAGCCGTGGCCCCCCACACGACGGAGCACGACGCCATCTGTCTTCTGATGGTCGAGAAGGTGCGTGAGGGCAAAGTGGTCGCGCGCCTCTCGGTCGACGATTTCTTCCTCTCGGAATCCTCGGGGCCGGAAGCGCTCTTCCTGAACAGCGAAAAGGTCGCCTTCGAGGTCGTGCCGGGTGTGCCGGCCGCGCTTGCCGGACCGGCGTATGCCGGGGTTCCCGTCCGATATCCGGGCGCCGGCGACACGATCGTCATCATGGGCGAACGCGATCCGGTGGCCGAGCACACCGCCTGGTCTCACCTTGCCGGTCTCGGCGGGACCTTCATCTGTCACGCGGGCGCCGAGCGACTGACCGAGGTCGCGCAGCTGCTTTTGTCTTACGGGCGCGATCCATCTGAACCGGCTGCGCTCGTGTTCAACGGCACGCTTCCGCATCAACAGACCTTCGAGGGAACACTCGAGCAAATCCGCCGGCGTCTGGAGAAGTCGAACGGGTCGGACAAGGGAACGCTGATTGTCGGCCACGTCGTCCGGTTCCGTGAGCACCTCCAGTGGTTCGACGCGCGACCGCTGTTCGGCAAGCGAATCGTGGTGACCCGTCCGAAGGACCAGGCGAGCGAGCTCGTCGACCTGCTCGAAGACCTGGGGGCCGAGGCGATCGAGGCGCCGACGATTCGGATCGTTCCGCCCGATGACCTCCGTCCGCTCGACGAAGCGTGTGCCACGGCCTCGTCGTTCGATTGGATCGTGTTCACGAGCGTGAACGGCGTCGACAACTTCATGCGTCGTCTGCTGGCCGGCCCCTCGGATGTGCGCGCGCTCAAAGGCGTCCGCCTGTGCGCGATCGGGCCCGCGACGGCGGAGCGGCTGCAGCGCCACGGGATCAAGGTCGACCTGATCCCGCAGGAGTACCGCACCGAAGGGGTGGTCGCCGCCCTCCGTGAGAGCGGTGACCTGGCCGGCCGGCGCATCCTGCTGGCGCGCGCCGACATCGGGCGCGAGGTCCTGGCGGACGAGCTGCGCAAGTCCGGCGCGCAGGTCACCGAAGTGGTGGCTTACCGGAACGTCCCGGTTGAAAGTCAGGAAGACGAGCCGGACATCTACCGGATGCTTCTCGACAAGCAGATCGACGTCGTGACGTTCACGAGCGCATCGACGGTTCGCAATTTCGTGCGGATTCTCGGCGTCGAGCAGGCCGCCGACCTCCTGCAGTCCACAGCGGTCGCCTGCATCGGTCCGGTGACGGCCGAAGCGGCCGAGCTCTTCAACATCCGGACGACGATTCTGCCGGAGCAGTACACGGTGCCGGGCCTCGTCAGCGCGATTGTGCGACACTTTACGGGAGCGGCGGCCTCCGGCTGACGGGAAAGCAACCGCCGAGCGCGCAGAGCCCGCAGAGCCAAAAAAGTTCTGGCTACAAATGCTCTGCGTGCTCCGCGAGATCTGCGGTCGATCTTCCATGGGCTGGAATGGCGCTGCATTAACGCCATGCCTCACACAGCAGCATCCACCCTTTCCATCCTCCACCGCGGACGGCGTCTGCGCCGCTCCGCGGGCATCCGTTCGCTCGTGCGGGAGACCCGTCTCTCGCCCGACATGTTCCTGTATCCGCTCTTTGTCTGTCCGGGTGAAGGAGTCCGCCGCGAGGTCCCGTCGATGCCGGGCGTCTCTCAACTGTCCGTGGACCAGGCGGTGGCCGAAGCCGGCGCGGCCCGCGCGGACGGGATTCGCGGCGTCCTGCTCTTCGGCCTTCCGGCGTACAAAGATGACCTCGGGTCAGCGGCCTACGATCCCGACGCTCCGGTCCAGGCCGCCGTACGGGCCCTGAAGGCCGCGCACCCGGACCTCGTCGTCTTCACCGACGTCTGCCTCTGCGAGTACACGTCGCACGGCCACTGCGGCCTCGTCATCGACGGCGAGATCGCAAACGATCCCAGCGTCGAGCAGCTCGTGCGCACGGCGGTGTCGCAGGCAGCAGCGGGGGCCGATGTCGTCAGCCCGTCCGACATGATGGATGGCCGGGTCGCCGCGATCCGGCACGCGCTCGACGAGAGGGGCTTCGAGCAGGTCGCGATCATGTCGTACGCGGCGAAGTACTGCTCCGCCTTCTACGGCCCGTTTCGGGAAGCTGCCGCCTCGGCGCCGTCATTCGGCGATCGCCGGTCGCACCAGATGGACCCTGCCAACGTCGAAGAGGCGCTGCGCGAGGTGCGGCAGGACATCGACGAAGGCGCCGACATCGTGATGGTGAAGCCCGCGGTGCCATATCTCGACGTGCTGTCGAAAGTGAAGGAGACGTTCGGGTATCCCACTGCGGCCTATCACGTCAGCGGTGAATACGCGATGCTCAAGGCGGCCGCGCGGAACGGCTGGATCGACGAGCGGCGGGCGATGCTCGAGACGCTGACGGCGATTCGCCGGGCGGGCGCGGACATCATCATCACGTATTACGCGCGCGAAGCCGCGCGCCTGCTTGTCTAACTCCTCTCGCCTGTTCGACCGTGCTTCACGCAGTCTCGTCGGCGGCGTCAACAGCCCGGTCCGCGCGTTCAAAGGCGTCGGCGGGACACCGCTGTTCATTCGCCGCGGCCGCGGGTCCCGCATCACCGACGTCGATGGGCGGTCGTACATCGACTACGTGATGTCCTGGGGCCCGCTGATTCACGGGCATGCCCCCCGCGGGCTGCTGAAGGCCCTGGCTGCGAGCGCTGCCGCCGGCACCAGCTTCGGCGCCCCATGCGAGCCGGAGGTCCGCCTGGCCGAGA
>JACQTH010000156.1 GCA_016210935.1 Acidobacteriota bacterium
CGCTGGTGCAGCGCGAGCGGCGGGCCCCACACCGCGCAATCGCGGTTCTCAGGGAAGGACGCGAGCGGGAACGATATTTCCGTGACCGCGCCGGCTGCGAATCTGCTGGCGAGGTAGAGGAAGTCGGTAGTCGGTAGTCTGAAGTCTCGTGGTAAGTCCCTTCCGTTTCCGACCAGACCTCGGGCCTCACACTTTGACTTCTGACTTCCCCGACTTCATCAATTACGTTCTAGCGAAGCGTCGCCTCAAACCGACCAGCGCCGCTTCCCTAGACATCACGAAGCTTTATTCAATAGCCCCGCTACGCGGGGGCTAGCCGTGCGTGCTCACCAGAATGTGACCGTTTCGTACACATTCTGAGCGTGCAAGCACGGCTAGTGAGCGCCTGGTCCCCTCATCAATTCTCACGAGCCGGGCGATGCAAGCAGGCGCGAACCGCGTCGCGCGCGATCCCGCGCGCACGCTCACTGTGTCCGTGAATACCCACGTGAGTCCCGCGCGACAACATTCAGGACATCAACGAACGCGTGGTTGTGTACATTCATGCCAATCTATCCAAGAGATTGAAACTCGGCGCTCTGTACGATCCGCCGCAGGCGTTTCACCCCACAGAATCCGCCGTTTTCGTCGTCGCCGCACGATCGGGCCTCACGTGCACGTGGGAAGTCCGCGACACAGGTTTGTGTCGCACACGGTCGCGTGCCAAGTGAGAACGGATCATGCACTTGGTCGAGTGCCGCACGGCAGAGCCGTCACGATTTCGTCACGCGACTCGCCAGGCGGCGCCGTTGGAAAGACACGAGGGACCCGGCAAAGGGGGCGAAGCCTTGCCACTCGGCGACGCGCACGTGAGTCACTCCACTGGAGACATCGACGCGGGTTCGGCGCGCCAGCGGGAAGCCTGGTATGCGATCTGGACCCACAGCCACTGCGAGCGTCTCGTGGCTCGGCAGCTTTCCGGAAAGGGGTTTTGCTCCTTCCTCCCGGAAATCAGCGTCTGGTCGTCCCGCTTGGGCGCCTCGCGTCTCCTCCGGCAGCCGATGTTCCCCGGCTACCTCTTCGTCCGGCATGCGATGCAGAAACAGAGCTACGTCGAGATGTTGAAGGTGCGCGGCATCGTGCGGATCCTCGAGGATGGCTGGACGCGCCTGACGCCGGTGCCGGACGACCAGATTGACGCGATTCAAACCATCACGCGCGCGAACGTTCCCGTGTTTCCGCACGTGCACCTTCGCGAAGGCGATCGCGTGCGGATCGTCGACGGCCCGCTCGATGGTCTCGAAGGCATCTTCGTCCACGACAAGCGACAGAAGGGCCGGCTGGTCGTCTCTGTCGATCTGCTCGGTCGAAGCGTGGCGGTCGAACTCGACGGCACGAAAGTCAGACCGGTGTCGAAAACCTGGAGCTGAGCGGCCCATGGACCTGCACACGCCGACAAGGATCGCGATCATCGTCGTCTTTTCGCTGCCCTTCGCGTCCGACAGTCGAGCGCAGTCGAAATCGACGGTCATCCCGTCGCTCGCCCTGAGCATGGTGTACGACGACAACCTGTTCTCCACGCCGCAGAGCCAGGGCGACGCGATGATGCGCCTCCGGCCCGGACTCGAGATTTCACACGAATCCCCGACCACGAATTTCCTGACGGTGCTCTCGATCGACATGCAGCGGGCGCTCAATTACTCGACGCTGAACACGTTCGACGCGCGGCGCCACGCCTTCCTCGACACGACCGTGCGCGCGACCCCGCGCGTGAGCCTCGGGCTCGCCGGACGATACGACCGCACCGACACGCCCGGCGAGCTCAATATCGAGACCGGCATTCTCGGCGATCGCCGGCGAGCGCTCCGGTGGCAGCTCACGCCGGCGTTTCATTACCGGCTCACACCACGGTCGACCTTCACGAGCTCGTACGACACGACGCAGGAAGCCGTGGTCTCGACCGTGGAGGGCGCGATGCACGTGGCGCGGCTCGGGTTCATGCGGCTGGCCTCGGAGCGCACCACGACCAATGTCGGCTACATCGGACGTCGCTTCGTCAACGATCCCGAGTTCCGCGATTCACACGCGCTGGTTGTCGGCTGGACCCGGGAGCTCGCGCCCGCCGTGAGTCTCACACTGCAGGGCGGGCCGCGCCTTGACTGGGACAAGAGCGTCTCCCCCGAGCTGCTGGGGTCGCTGTATCGCAACGGCGGTGACGTTCGATACGCCTTCGATTTCTGGCGCGGCCAGACGATCGTGCTCGGCATCCTGGGGCCTGTCGACGTCAACAGTACGACCGCCAGGATCTCCTGGCCGCTGGTGCGGCACGTCGAAGTCGGGACGCATTTCGGGTATTTCGACACCACGACGATCGAACGCGCCAAGGCACGGGTCGTGCGCGGCTCCCTCGTCGGCGCCTGGAGTCCGGGCGGCGTCTACACCGTGGCGATCTCCTACGGCGCAGATTTTCAAAAGGGCGACATCCGAAGCGTGCGCCTCGCCGAGAAACAGGTCTTCCGCCATGTGCTGCTCGTGCAGCTCACCGTCGCTCCGCGTTTGAGCCGGACGACCCAACCGACGGGCCCGGCCGATCCGAGAGCGCGTCCCAAGGGGGGAGTGAGATGAATTGGCGATCTGGCGATCTGGCGATTTGGCGATTGAGAGAGGCGATTGGGCGATTGAGAGCAATGGAGATTTCGCGGTTGCTGATCGTGCCGGCGATCTGTTTCGCGATCAGCGGAACCGCGTTTGCGCAGGAGCCGCCGCCGGCCGCAAACGGGAAGCCGAACGACAAAGACCGGGCGGCCTTTGCCAAAGACGCGCGCGACTCGCGTGCGGCGGAGATGGCCGTCGAGTATCAAATCGGGCCCGAAGATGTCCTGGATATCTCGGTCTGGAAGAACACGGAACTGAGCCGCGTGGTTCCGGTCCGGCCGGACGGCAAGATCTCGCTTCCGCTGCTCAACGATATTCAGGCCGCGGGCCTGACACCGAGCGCCCTGCGCGAGCAACTCCGCGAGAAGCTCGGCGAGTACGTGCCGTCTCCAGAGGTGTCCGTCATCGTCCGCGAGGTGCACAGCTTCAAGGTCGCCGTGGTCGGGTCGGTGAAGACGCCGGGCCGTTTCGAGCTGAAGAGCCCCGCGACCGTGCTCGAAATGCTTGCGCTGGCGCAGGGTCTGACCGAGTTCGCCAGCCGGGATCGGATTTTTGTCCTGCGGAATCAGGGCGGGACGACGACGCGGGTGCCGTTCAACTATCGCCGGGTTGCCGAAGGCGCGGAACAAGACAACTTCTTCGTGCGGCCGGGCGACATCATCGTGGTTCCGTAAAGGACATGACGAACCGCGCCAACGCGTTGCAGACCTCCGACGAATCCCTCACGCTGCGGCTCATCGAGATCGTCCGCCGGCGTCGCACACTTGCGCTGTTCTGTTTCGGCACCATGCTGGCGGCGACCCTGTCGTTCGCGCTCTGCCTGCCGGATCTCTATCGCGCGACAGCGGGCGTGCTGGTCGAGCGCCAGATTCCCGAGTCGTTCGTCCGGCCCGCGGTCACCGGCGAACTCGAGAGCCGCCTCCATGTCATCAAGCAGGAGATTCTGAGCCGCGACAAGCTGACGCAGCTGGTCGACCGGTTCAACCTCTATGCGGATCTGCGGTCGAGGATGTCGCGGGAAGAGATTCTCGAGCGCACACGGCGCGATATCGCGGTCGACCCGTCGGGCCCCGAGCAGGTGAGCGGCCGCATCAAGACGGTGACCTTCAGGCTGAGCTACACGAGCCGCGACCGCGACACGGTGGCCGACGTGATCAACGCGATCACGGCGTTTTACGTGGCACAAAACGACCGGATCCGATCGCAGGAGGCGGCGCAGACGACGCAGTTCCTCAAGGCGCAACTGGAGGAGGCCCGGAAGCAGCTCAGGCGCCACGAGGACAACGTGCGCGCCTACACCAG
>JACQTH010000162.1 GCA_016210935.1 Acidobacteriota bacterium
ATGTTGATGAAGACGCCCAGCAGCGTCAGCACGTTGGGGTGAATCCGCAGCGCGACGCACCCCGCGATGATCGCGCGGAGCGGAAACATGCAGAGCGTGCCTATCGTGCCGGTGAAAGTCATCCGTGGACGGGCTGCCGGGAGCCCTGCCGCCGGGCGCCCGTTGAACGCTGACCAGGGGGAAAGGATGATAGACCCGCTATAATGAAGGGTTTACAACCTCGTAGCGAGCGCCATAGTAGTGCATGCCCATCGAGAAACTCAAGCATCAGATCGCCCGCCTGCCCGAGCAGCCCGGGGTCTATCTGTTCTCGAACCAGGAGGGCGCCACGATCTACGTGGGCAAGGCGCGCGCGCTTCGCGACCGCGTTCGAAGTTACCTGCACGCCGCCGGGACCAGCCCGCGCCATGACGCGCTGCTGCAGGAAGCCTGCCGCCTGGAAGTCGTGGTCACGGACTCCGTGGTCGAGGCCCTCGCGCTCGAGAATCATCTCATCAAGCAGCGGATGCCGAAGTACAACATCCTGCTGCGCGACGACAAGAACTATCCGTACCTGAAGCTGACCACTGAAGAAGCCTTCCCGCGCGTGCTGGTGGCCCGGCACATCGAACGCGATCGGAACTTCTACGCCGGACCGTTCCTGCCGGCCAGCCTGGGCCGAAAAACCATGAGCCTCACGCACCGGCTGTTTGGCATCCGGTCGTGCAACGAGGTGATCACCGGCGGGCGCGGCCGGCCGTGTCTCGAGTATGACATCAAGCGATGTCTCGCGCCGTGCGTGGCCGACCTGTGCGGCGCCGAGGACTATGCGCGGGCGGTCGAGCATACGCGCCTGTTCCTGGAGGGCCGCACGGACGAGTTGCTCGGCGAATTGCGCGAGCGCATGACGCGGGCCGCCGACGCGGAGCGCTTCGAGCAGGCCGCGCAGGCGCGCGATGCGATTCGAACCGTCGAGACGCTGAGACAACGCCAGCAGAAGATGTCGACGCCCGAGCTGGGTGACCGAGACGTCTTTGGCGTGAAGGCCGGCCCGTCGGGGGCAATCGTTCATGTCTTCCAGGTGCGCGGCGGCCGTGTCATCGAGCGAATGGAGCTGGCAACCGAACGAGACACTGGCGGCGCGGCCGGGCAGGTCGAAAGCGACGCCGAGGTCCTGGAGGCGGCCCTTCTCGAGATGTACGACACCCGCGATCCCGCGCCGGAAGTCCACCTGCCGGTCGAATTGGAAGATGCGAGCGACTTTGAGGTGTGGCTGTCGGATCGTGCCGGACGCCGCGTCCACATCATCGTCCCGAAGCGCGGCGAAAAGCGCGGGCTGCTCGACCTGGCCGCGCGCAATGCCACGCTCGGCTATCAATCCCGATTCAATCCGACGACGGCCGCGCACTACGAGGCGCTGGAGACGCTGCGCGTCGTGTTCACTCTGCCGGCGCTCCCGCGGCGGATCGACGGCTTCGATATCTCGACCATCCAGGGAAGCGAGACCGTCGCGTCACTGGTCGTCTGCGAGGACGGCCGGATGAAGCGCGGCGAGTACCGGAAATTTCGCGTGCGCGGCGCGGGATTGGGGATTCGGGGTTGGGGATTCGGGGGTGAAAAACTGGAGTCTGACGCTTCCGAACCCCGAACCCCGAATCCCGAATCCCGACAGCAGGATGACTACGCCGCCATGCGCGAAGTCGTCCTGCGCCGCTATCGCCGTGTGCTCGAACACGGCGGCCTCTTTCCCGATCTGATCGTCATCGACGGCGGCAAAGGGCAGCTGACCGCCGCGTATGAGGCGCTGGAATCGCTCGGGCTCGGCAATCTGGTGGCGGTGGGGCTGGCCAAGAAAGAGGAGCTGGTGTTCACGCGGGATCGAACCGATGCAGTCGCCCTCGCACCGCACGCGCCGGCGCGGCTTCTCCTCCAGCAAATCCGCGACGAGGCGCATCGCTTCGCCGTCACGTACCATCGCACCGCGCGGCGGTCGCGCGACCTCCGATCGGAGCTCGATCGCGTGCCGGGGATTGGCCCGCGCCGGCGGCGCGCGTTGCTGACCGCGTTTGGAAGCCTCGCCGGTGTTCGCCGGGCGACGCGAGAAGAGCTGGTCGCCGTCGTCGGCGCCAAGGCTGCCGATGCGGTGCTGGCGCATTTCGCAGGGCAATAGGGCGGTCGGACCGAGTCGCGAACTGGTAGACTGAATGCCTGGGGTGCCTACGGTGCCTGAAGTGCCTGGGGTGCGGAAGGCATCAGCACCTTCGGTACTTCGGGCACTCTAGGCATTACTCTTCTTGGACATCAACTTCGTCGAACTCTTCATCGCGTTTGCGGTTCTCCTGATCTCGCTGACGTTTCACGAGTCGGCGCATGCCTGGACCGCCGATCGGCTCGGCGATCCGACGGCGCGGATGCTGGGGCGCGTCTCGCTGAATCCGGCCGTGCACGCCGATCCGATCGGAACGGTGCTGTTCCCGCTGATTGCCTTCACGACCGGCGCGCCGATCATCGGCTGGGCGAAACCGGTGCCGGTGAACATCTACAATCTGCGTCATGAGCGCCGGGATTTCGTCCTGGTCGCCGCGGCGGGCCCGGCGAGCAACGTCCTGCTGGCGGTGATGGCCTCGGTGATGCTGCGCGCGATCAGCGGCCCCGATCTGCTCTCGACGCCCCTGGCGTCCACACAGCACTCGATCGCGTCGTTTCTGGAGATGATGCTTCACGTCAACATTCTGCTCGCGGTGTTCAACATGGTGCCGATTCCGCCGCTCGATGGCGGGAACGTGCTCTCGGGGCTGCTGCCGCCGGCCGCCGCGGCCACCTTCGATCGCGTCCGGCCGTTCGGGTTCCTGCTTCTCTATCTGCTGATGTTTTCCGGCACGCTGTTCGCTCTCATCAGCCCTCCTTACAGGCTTCTGCTCTCGTGGCTCCTGTAAAGCCCCGCGTCGTGTCCGGTATGCGACCCACCGGCCGGCTCCACCTTGGTCATCTGGTCGGTGCGCTGCAAAACTGGGTTCCGTTGCAGGAGCAGCATGACTGCTTCTATTTCGTGGCGGATTGGCACGCCCTGACGAGCGAGTACGCCGATACCAGCCAGACGACGTCCTACGCCCAGGACAACGTCGCGGATTGGGTCGCCGCCGGCCTGGATCCGGAAAAAAGCACCCTCTTCGTGCAATCGCTCGTGCCCGAGCATGCCGAGCTGTATCTGCTGTTGTCGATGGTGGTTCCGGTTCCGTGGCTCGAGCGCGTGCCGACCTACAAGGAGCAGCAGGAGGCGCTGAAGGACAAGGATCTGTCGACGATCGGCTTTCTCGGCTACCCGCTGCTCCAGACCGCCGACGTGGTCGTCTACGATGCGCGCTTCGTCCCGGTGGGCGAGGATCAGGTGGCGCATCTGGAGCTGTCTCGCGAAGTCGTGCGCCGCTTCAACAACTTCTTCGGCGACGTTCTGGTCGAGCCGCACCCGCTGCTCACGACATTTGCCCGGCTGCCCGGCATCGACGGCAACCGCAAGATGAGCAAGAGCCTCGGCAACACCATCGAGCTGTCGGACGATGCCGACACGGTCCGCAGGAAGGTGATGCGGATGTACACGGATCCAAAGCGGATCCGGGCGGACATTCCGGGAACGGTGGAAGGCAATCCCGTGTTCGTGTACCACGACGCGTTCAATCCGAACAAACCCGAGGTGGACGATCTGAAGGATCGCTACCGGCGCGGCGCCGTGGGGGACGTCGAGGTCAAAGACAAGCTGGCGCGCGCGCTCAATGCGATGCTCGATCCGCTCCGCGAGCGCCGCGCGGCGGTGCTCGCCAGGCCGGGGCGCATTCGCGAGATCCTCGAAGAGGGTTCGGCGCGCGCGCGA